>JBDRPR010000351.1:0-2670 GCA_043826845.1 Bacteroidota bacterium | reverse complement strand
ATACATGCTAATTTACTCATCTTATTAAATCGAATAGTTCTAAATGGACTACAAGATATATAATAAAGAGTTTTTTTAAGAACATACAATAAAGGTTCTGGAACAATAACTATATCTATATTCTTATTTTTATATTCATTCATCCAATAATTAATAGCCATAGATAATTCATCTGTTAATTCAAAATTAACTGATATAGTATGTTCTATTCCAGGTATAATTTTTTCAACACATTTCATAGATAATGCCTTAGAAAGCTCATCGCTTACAGCAGGCAATACAGAGTCATCAGTAAACTTAAAAGAATGAGGTGATGAAAAGTTAGTTACTCTAAGACCATTACTTAAAACAACTATTACAGGGTTTAAATCTCCCTTTGCATGTTCTGTAATTTGATGATCCATTCCAGCTTTTTTCATAACATTTAATTTTATAAGGTTTTAAAATAAATAACACATATATATAACATAAAACAATATTCAATCAGGAGCAATATATGACTTGCAGGGCTAACAGCCTCACTGAGAGGCACCATCTCATCATCAACCATACAAAGCATCCAAAACAACATAATAATGCCTTAAATCAATCAAAACAATGTAATCCACTAACAATAATAATACTGCACTTTCATAATAATAAACGCATGATTATACTCCTATTAATAATAAACCAGAGTAGTATACAGTACATAATTATAATAATCTGTAGAATATGTTATTCACACACTCAAACACGTTCTAATATACACTGTATGAAGCAATAAGAAGGGATAAGCAGGCAGTAGATTCAAGAATTCCGCTTCGTAAATCAATGATTCTATTAAAAGAACATCCTGTTTATCCCTAATATTATGTACATAAGTTTGTCATTATAGTTATTTGTACATATCTTTGTCAAAACAATATTACTATGAAAATAAAAGAATTTCTTAAGTCTCATCCGTTTATTAGTGTTCATGCTATTGAAAGAACCATGAATATTCCTACTGGAACAATACGTATTACTACAGATAGAGCCATTCCTGAGAAATATAAAGATAAAATTATATCTTTATTAAAGGATTATGGATGGGAAAATAATGATGTACTTATCTTTGACAAATTAAATGATAAAACCATCGCAAATGACCATTCTATAGCGGTGAGTAATACTAAGTACTTTATTAAAAGAGATGGAAAAAAATGCGTTGTTTCTTATAAAGATGATTATATCAGACTTGCTGATATTCCAGACATGACTAAAGTAATAATACTTGATGAAATTGTAGAACTATAAATAAAAGGTACAGTCAGCCGGTGATAATCATACCTTATATTATATAGTAGTCGCTTAATCCCAGTTGTTGATTAAAAAAAGGGACCTTCGTCCCCTTCTCTTAGTCTTCTACCGATACAAACGTCCTTACTCTGCCCTGTTTTGACCTGAAAGCATAATCCTTCACCAAATTTGTAGGATCAGATAACTTTGTTTCAAGCTCATCTGTCAATCCCACATTTATGGCATTGTACGTCTTGGCATCGTTTGCCATGCTTGCCTTAACAGCAAAGAACGCCATCGGTTTGTCGTTGCGATTGTACTCAATGCATACGATGACAGGCTGGAGAGCCTTGTCAGTCAATTTTTGCGTGTCAAATTTACCTGAATAAATACCTTCAGGAACTTCAGGGATGATTTGCGCAATTGTAACGCCCTGTGAAGTTAGTTCCTTCTCAAGTTCAATTTTTTCTGCGATTGTTAACCTTTGTTTGTTCATAACAAATAATTGTTAGTTAATAAATAAAACTATTTCCAATATTACACAACTGTACTGCACCTGCACCGACAACGGCGGACAGTCCAGCAATGCTGGAACCATACAGGGGTTAAGGTGAGGTGGTACCGGTACTTGTCTATATATAGCAAGGAGGGGATAGGGGGGTGTTTGAGGTGCATGTGTAGAGGCATGGGGGGTATTATGGAGAGGTACCTGGTGATCGGTAAGCGGTAATCGGTAATTGGTGATTGTAGCGGGAGCGTGTATTGTTTGGTATTGTTATTTGTTTTATATTTGTGGTGTCAAATAAAGCATGCTATGATTATTAAGAGTTACTTTCGTATATATATTTTCCAGTTAGGGAACCATCGGTCGGAGTTAGTGTGCCTCCATGACAGCCGGTGGTTCTTTCATTTATATTTACTATTGGGCGGGATATTACATAAAGAAGCCACTGGCGGTAGTAATTTATTCATCGTTACCAGGGGAACTATACAAAGCGAAGCATTGGCACTAAAGGATCGGGATGTAGGTATAGCGGTCTTACTAACAGATTGACAGTTGGGTTCAACCTCTGGCATGTTAGTAATGACCAGGGGCACTTGAAAGGGGGGATGGCTCCACGAAGCAATAACTAACCAAGATAGTGAGTGATAACAGGTATTAATATCTGGGAAGACTCACTATGCACCATCAGGAAGGAAACACCATAAGCAATATATTTATTAGCGTATATGATAATAATAGTATACATTTGCAATTAGAAGAAGTAGTATTAATAGAAATAGTATTAGTAGAAACATTAAAAATCAGAAATTATGTTAACATTAAAGGTAATCATAACAGACCAGGATGGTCAATCGGAGACACATCTTTTAAATGGAGATTCCATAATGCACAAAGAGTATTTTAGT
>JBDRPR010000350.1:0-2899 GCA_043826845.1 Bacteroidota bacterium | reverse complement strand
AGCTTCATTGCCATTCACACCTTCAAACGGCATATACAAAACAGTAGTAGATACATTATTTTTGTACCAGTTCGTAATATTTACAACAGCATCACCATCTAAATCCTGGACATTGTTCCAGTTGCATGTAAGGTTGCTTGTTGTGTTTGGAAGTGTCGGTGTTATTGTTGGAGTATCATGGATGGGTGGTGTATTTACGATGCTGATTTGCGAAGAATTTAATGAATTTGAATCATAAACACCATCATTTGCTGTGCATTCAAGAGTCCAATTTTGACCTTTACTTAATAAAGATGAAGAGATGTTTTTAACGTTTGCAGATATTCCCTGCTGATAGGATACCCCATCAAAAGAAATAACTTTCCACCATACGGCTTCCTCAAATACTTCGCAACAATGATTGCTCCAGTTCAATTCTTTCCAATTATTGCCATCCCAGCATGTCCAGTTATTGAAACCTTCCTGCATATATGTCCTTAACTGTAGTTTATTTTGGCCGAGACATGAAGCTGCAATTGTAATATTATATGTTTGTGATGAGTCTTTTACCATCCATCTAGAATCTGGGCTTGCATAAGGCGGTATAGTATAATTCATATAGTAATATTCTGCTCCTCCATATGATGACCAGTTTCCGTCAAAAAAATCATAACAATTTCCATAAAGAGTTTGACAAAATGTTTCACTAGAATTTTCCTGATAATTCCAGGTAAAATTATTAGCACTATTATTATATTGCCCATTTAAATACCATACAGGTTTATAACTAACGGTGTCACCCTCTAAGTCAGTAGCATTACACCAACCCATTAAAGTTGAGTTTGCATAAAGAAGATTCTGGTTTGCAGTAATATTTGAAAACCAATTAATTGGCGCAATATTTGTATAGGCGATTGTAACAGCACTTGAATTTTTTGTTTGCCCGTCATTGTAGCCATCGTTTGGAGTTACTGAGCAGATCCAGTTGTCATTTAATGAAGTTTCGTTTCTGACGATAACATTTGATGTCCTTCCTGCGAGGCCTGCCTGATAATCAGCCCAAATCTGTTCAGGTGATAATGAGTAATTATAGATTTTCACTTCATCTATACTTCCATTGAAGTAACTCCCGTCTTCTGATCCGATTTTTATTGGAGACGTAGTTATTATAATAGTACCGCTATGGGAACAAGTGTTATTCAATATACCATTTTTATATGCTTTCATGTTTCCTGAAATTGAATCATAGGTCATAGTAAGGTGATACCATGTATCCAAGTTCAGATTGTTATTATCGGAAAAAGTGCACCATTTATTCCCACCTGTTGTTTCAATATAGGCTTGAATCTCAGAAGATGATTCATCCTGCAAATAACTGTAGCTGTTTCTTTTATCTATTAGAAAATCCCAGTCACCTCCTGGCAATACCTTTGCAATTTTGACCCAACTCATTATTGTTATTGCATTGGTGGTATTAAATTTTGGAGTATAATTTATAATAATATTATCGTTAATACCATCAAATACGTATGCTCCGCCAACCTTCCCACCTGTCCTGTTCCACGTAGCTCCTAATACTGTCCCATTATTCCCATATCCTGAATAATCAGTTGCATTATTCGCCTCGTTTCCGTTACCTTCAAACGGCATATACAAAACTGTTGTCGAAACATTATTCTTATACCAGTTTGTGATATTTACAACAGCATCGCTATCTGAATCCAAAACATTATTCCAGTTGCAGGTGAGATTGCTTGTTGTATTTGGAAGAACTGGTGTTATTGTGGGAGTGTCATGTGTCGGAACTTCATTTGAAATGTTAATGCTGCTCGAATTAAATCCTGAATAGCTGGTTCCATCAAACGCTCTGACTGTGCAATTCCATAGCTCAAACCTTGTTGTATTGCCGGCGCCTAATATAGATATAACAGTGTTTGTGTTGCTTGCAACTGTTTTATTTCCACCCAGCATGAAAGTAGTTAAATTATACCACCAGTATTCTACATTAAATGTTGTATTCAAATCATCAGTTGCTGTTGCATTGCACTCTAAATTAGAGGAAGTATTTGCGATTGCTGGAATCAATGTAAATGCAGTTATTGTTGGCGCATTATTAGCTTGGCCAATGGTTACAGCACTTGAATTCTTTGCTTGTCCGTCTACGTATCCGTCATTTGGAGTGACTGAGCAGAGCCAGTTATCGTTGTAGGATGTCTCGTTTCTGACAAGGATGTTTGAGGATTTTCCTGCGAGACCTGCCTGGTATTCTGCCTGGATTTGCTCTGCTGATAATGAATAATTGTAGATTTTGACTTCGTCAATAGTGCCGTTGAAATAATCAGCTGGAGTAGTAGCATCCTTATATCCAATTCCCAATTTAAAATTATTATTTCCTCCGTCACTTATGCTGTATGATCCATCCTTAACACCATTTAGATAGAATGTAACGTTATTATTGTTAAGTGAAACTGCCATAAATTTCCACAAACCATCACCAGGTGTTAATGTTGTTGTTGCGGTTCTTTCAAGAGAATTCATATAAAATTTAACATTCCCTAATCCACCTCCTGCTCGCCAGATTACATAATGGAATCCAGCTGGCTGTCCTCCACCTTTAGATATTATAGTATCATTTGCAGTTAGTCCTTTTCCTGTCCATTTGATCCATGCTGTAATCGTATGGTTCATCCATATACCGTCCCATTGTGGTTCGCCCACACTAATATAGTCATTAATTCCATTGAATAGATAACCTCCCCCAACCTTTCCTCCTGTCCTATTCCATGTTGCACCAAACACTGTTCCGTTGTTTCCATAGCCTGAATAATCAGTTGCATTGTTAGCTTCATTGCCATTCACACCTTCAAACGGCATATACAAAACAGTAGTAGATACATTATTTTTGTACCAGTTCGTAATA
>JBDRPR010000349.1:0-8450 GCA_043826845.1 Bacteroidota bacterium | reverse complement strand
TAAAGTAATATAAAATAAGATACTTTTACGTTTTTAATAAAAACAAATTATTAAGAATTTTAATATCCAAAATTATGAAGGAAAGTAAATTATTGTGGATTTTATTAGGTCTGCTCTTTGTACTTCCGTTCGGAGGTTGTTTAAAAAAAGGCGAGGAGGATCCATTTTTTTCCATCTATCCGAGAAAAACCAGAGTTATTGCTGACTGGGACATAAATACCATGGTTTCTGATATCTTAAGAACAAATGATGACGGTACTAAAATTAATACCATATTTGAAATTACAAATGGTACAAATGCATCTGAATTTACTGAAACATTTGAATTTGCATTAGATACTTCATATACCCACGATGGTGAAGTTATTGAAGCCTATTATGAATTTGACAAAACAGGGAAAATGGAACATGTGATGCATTACAGACTTATTTGGTCGGTGGATTCCCTTGATGGAAATGAATGGGTTTGGAATACAAAAACAACTTACACCAAAAAAATAATAGCAAAAGGTACCTGGAATTTCTTAGGCAGAGTTGATGATTATAAAAATAAGGAAAGACTTGCATTGGTTTTTGAAACTTATAATATTGGCGTTTCGACAAGTATATTGAAAACTGTTACAGATGATGCTGGGGAGCCACAACCAGCTTTAACTACTAATGTTACTAATTATGGTAATATTGAAAATAAATATGGAAACGGCGAAAGTGCTGAAATATGGGAATTAAATATGCTGAAAAATAAAGAAATTATTATGTATCGCATAATTGATCGTCTTGTAAACGATCAATGGGATAGTACCGGTACAAAATATACTGAAAAAGGTTACGAAACAATTACTCTTACAAGAGAAACTAAATAACAATAATTAATTTTTTATTTTAAACCTAATATTTTATAAATTATGAAAAAAGTTTTAATATTTTTATTAGCAGTAATTTTAATTGCTCCTATGTTTACAGGTTGTCATTTTAAAAAAGGAGAAAATGATCCTACTATTTCTATTAAGTCACGTAAAGCTAGATTATGTGGCGAATGGAAATTAACTGAATGGGAGATGAACGAAACAGCTACTTATTCATCTGGTGGTTCTTCGTCTACAATGTATAATTTTAATGGATCATCATTAACAATTATAGATACTGATGCAGGTGGTTCAAATACCTATACATTAATGTATTCTGAAAGTTGTGAAATATTGAAAGATGGTACTTTCACATCAAAAACAAGTATGTCTGGTGATGGATATACAAGTACAAAAGATGCAGAAGGAACCTGGACTTGGATTAGTGGAAATAAAGAAGATGATTTGAAAAACAAGGAAAGAGTTTGTTTTGCTGAAACAAGGTCTACTGAAGTTGAGTCTGGTTCTGGTTATTCGGATACTGATATATTTTCTGCAGATGGAGATAAAGATGTTAGTGTACAGAGAATTGATCAATTAAGTAATAAAATTTTAGTTTTTTCTATAGATGTTACTGAAAACAATAATGGAAGTATTTATACTACCCTAGGAACATGGACTTACGAGAAAGAATAAAAATTATTTTTATAAAATAAAAAACTCCGAATTTTTTTCGGAGTTTTTTTTTATTTAAAAAGTTATACTTTTGCAAAATAAATCTAAAATGAATTATTAACTAAAATTATCAATTATGAAAAGAACTTTAAAATTTGTTATTCTTGTTGTTTTGGCAATACCTTTTATTGTAACAAGCTGCAAAAAAGGTGAAAATGATCCTTTTATTTCTCTAAAATCACGTAATGCGCGTTTGGTTGGAGAATGGAAAATTTCTGAATCAACCGTGTCAAATACAAGCAATTATACTTATGACGGAAGTACTTATACACAGACTACAAGTACTGTCGGAAGTGAAAATGTTAACGATATTAGCTACACTTCTACTGAAACTGTAACTGAAACTTTTACTGTCGGGAGCAACTCAACCACAACAATAACAACCACCACCGGTACAGGTACAATTTCTACCAATAAGATTACTTTTGAAAAAGATGGTGTTTTTAAAATGGAAGAAATTAAAACTATAAATTTTAAAGAAACTGTTGAGGGTCAATCTGGTATTTCAGAATGGTCAGAAAGCACAAATTCTTTAATGAATGGTATATGGTATTGGGCAGCTGAAAATAAAACAATTGAGACAAAAAATAAAGAGGTTATTGTATTTCAAATTACTTCAAGCTTTTATTCATATACAAAAACAGGCGATCAAACCGGCGATGGTAGCAGTACTCAGACTTATACGGGAAATGATTGCCCACAAATGCATTATAAAATTGATAAACTGACAAGTAAAGATATGGTAATAATGGAAGACGATTCTTATGCCAGTGGCGATTATTCCTCAACTTCATCAACAATTTCTACATTGACAAAAGAATAATACTTATAAAATTATATTTGGAAAGGTTGTCAGAATTTGACAACCTTTTTTATTGTTTAAAAATCAATTCTTTCAACCTTTTATTGTTCCAGCAATTCATTAATTCCCTGAATTCTGCATATTGGTTTACTTCAATTTTATTTGTTTTAATTGAAATTGATCTGTATATCTGGCAATATTCATTTTCTTTCTTTAAACTCATTTCTATACTTCCGATTGAATTGTTAATAGATATTGTAGTATCCTTTGATACCATGATTGCATCAGATGGCAATTTTATTTTATATGAGTAAGATTCATTAAGCATAAATGGAAGACTCACCGGTAATGTCCTGTCATAATTCAGATAATCAATTTGCCATGAAGAAATACCTGAGGGTGAGTATGGGAAACTTAAAAAGAAATAATTTGCTTGTTTTGTTAAAACAGGTTGTTGTTCAATATTATAATCAACAATAAATTGATTGTTCTCATTCAACGAAAAGTCGACTAGCCTAACAGTAACGCCCTGTATGAGCAACGGTAATAAGTTTTTATTCTTTTCCAAATCTTTGTCAGGTTTAAATTTGGTTGAAAAAGTTGTTGATAATTTTCCTTTGAGATTAATATCGTTGATTTCAAGATTCCCCTGAACAGAAATTATTTGCATCTCTGCTCTACCGGTTGGGCGATGCAATAGATTTTCATCAACAGGAAAAAACATTTTTCTATCATTATTGAAATCAGGATTCTTTTTATTGGATTCAACTGCTGATAAATAAAACAATTCGTCTCCAATACATAGTTCAATATATTTTTCATCCAACAATTTTATGTTCCCGATCTGATTGTCAAATATATGGTCGGGCATTACAAATACTATTTTACAATTATACCCGGCTTGTTTTAAAATAGTATTCAGCAAAACAGTTTTCTCTATTCCGGTTCCTCCGTTTGATTGCCAAACCTGTTCAGGAGTCCTTACTCGGTATGCTGCCTGTTCAATACTAACATGATAATTATTTATATTGTTCACAACATAATCCTGAATTTCTATTGCTTTATTCAACTCAGTATTATTGATCTTTAAATCAGAAATATAATTATTTATTTTTTCAGTAGATTGATATTTAAATGCATCAAGACCGTTAAAATATTTTTGAATCCCTTCGTTGTAAATTGTACTAAATGAAATTCCGGGATAAGAATAATCTGAAATATGAGATTCTTTTGAATATGCAGGGAGATTAGAAGCAATTATCTTATATGTTTTATATTTATCGTTTTCAGTTTCAGTTACCAGATTAGAATCATTAATAATTTTAAAATTGAGATTTTTATCTTTTGGAATATTAATAATAATTGTTAATTCTCTTGTTGGACTGGATGTTACAAATGATTCATAGCCCATAAGTGCAGGAGCAAAATCTTTATTGCTTAGGATTTCATATTCAAAGCTTACTTCTGCTCCCAGTTCCAGACCAGTATGAGTAATTACCATTTCTCTAAGATGATTATAGTCAGGTGCATTAGTGGCATCATAAGGCAATACTTCATTAAAAGCATTTTCAGGAGAAGGAACAATTTTTCCATTGGCCATTTTAGTTTCGGCTTTTGTAATATTTAAGCTTTGATACTCTGGATTGTATAATACAAAAGATTCACCGTATAATCTGTTAAAAGACAAGTATGTCAGGAATTTTAACCTGTGAGAATACTTATAAAGAATTGATCCGTCTTCGTTCAAGGTGTATTCTTTAACAATTGACAGATATACTGCATCTGCATCAGGATATTCTTTTACAAAATCTATATTTTCATTCTTATTATTACAACTATTGCATGATGCAAGGGCAATAACAATGAAAAAAACAATAATTATATTTAAATGCCTCATTTTATCTTAATTTTAATATTATTTTTTCTTCAGAAAATTTGTTTTGAGACTTTACTGCGTTTCTGTATGATTCCCAGTCTTCCGGTTGGTAAATCCGTTTCTTAAATGATGCTTTTTGAGAAATTTGCAGAATTTTCCCTGATAAAGTAATTGATCCTGAATAATCTGCGCCGGAGCCTGAGTGTTTTTCTTCAGAAGGAATATAAATAGCTTCAGTCTCTTTTGGCAATGTAATTGTTTCGTTAAGTTCGATTAAACGACTGCATTGATCGCGAAAAGGGTAATCTCGTTTTTCAACAGAAGTGTCAAAATGCAAATGTGCCTGAATATTTTTAAATAAATTTGAAGAAATAACAGGAATAAAGATAATTTCCTGATCAGTAACAATTGCAAAATCAGGTATTTTATATTTTATGGCAATATTTATTGGCTCTGAATAATCGTATGGATCTACAGGGAATTTTAATTCTGATATTTCAATTAATGGAAATATTTTCAACAATTCCGCTTCAAGAGATTTTTTCCAATCTGATTTATATGAACGCGTAAATATACTTCTTACTGCAGCATCTGACTGTCCTTCGGCAGTTAAAGTAAATTCTCCGATTAAAGACCCATCATTATATATTTCAGATGATCCATTAATTTTAAAATAATGGTTTTCAGGTGGAGATAATGGTATTTCCATTAAGTCAGCTCCCTGAGGCAAACCCATAAGATAATTCTGCTGTTGCTCGCGGCTCGACCATAATTCTCTCACAAACGGAACCCATGTCGGATCAAGCATTTTATATTCACCATTTCTCATTTTTACAACAGTAACACTATGATTAAACTGATCAGCAGGAATCCGGTCAATTCTTGATCCTGCCATGGTCATTGCAGCATAAGATTCAAATCCTGCAGCACGTAACAGAGTAACCAACATGCCTGCTTTATCTTTACATACCCCGCACCTGTCCCTGAAATTCATTTCTCCGTTATGAAGTGTATATCCCTCACCTTCTCCCATAGAAATTCCTGAATATCGCATATTATCAGCAACCCAGTGAGTTAGTTTTGAAATAGAATCTAATTCATCTTTTGCTCCTATCAGAATTTCAGTCACTTTTTTATAAATATCAGGGGTTGATTTAAAACTTCCATAGTCTTCATTTACACCATAAAACCACATGGATTTTGATTCCCAGTCAGGACTTGTTGAGATCAGAAGTTTAGGAGCAACGTCTGACAAATTTACCATATGTGGTTCCTTTTGCATGGGGAATATTTCCTTTAATGTAAATGCGAATTTTGTTTTTTCTTGTCCTTTAATTATTGTAGAATCAGGATTCCCATTATAAAATTTATATTGAACAAATTTGTCATTAGGAATATTTACTTCATAATATTTAATTTTTGTAGGATGTTCAACCCAGAAATTGATAATATCATAAAAGTGACCTTTCATGGGTGGAATATATTTTGAATCATCATCTTCATTGTTTTGTAATAAAGCATAGGTAAAACCTTTTCTGAACATTTCCACTTCAACAGCGTCTCCGGGTTCTAATTTCCCGATTTCCAGCATTTTTTGTCTTGCTCCCCAGTAAATCATTCTTGCCGGTGCCGGATAATCAAGAGTTTTTGATATATCAATTTCTTCGGTTGAGCCATCTTCTCTGTATATTAGAGCTTTTCTAATTTCAACATAAGCAGACATAGGATCATAATCAAATTTGATTACACTCAGTTGTTTAGCACCTTCATATGTCAATATCTTATATAAACTATGGTTTGATACGTAACTCAGTCCTGTTTCTTTTACATCCACAATAGTGCTGTCATAAATAACTAACTGATTGCTCCCTGGATATTTTGAAGCATTTCCGGATTTTTTGACCATATCTGCTTGTGAATTGACATAGGATATAAAACCTTGAATAATTAGAGTTGTAATAATTAATATTATGGTTTTCATTTATTTGACAATTTAAATTATTGGATTTACAGTTTTTTTGAATTGCTAAAAATAAGTAAAATAATTTTTATATAGGCTTTTACTGAACATATACCGAAATGATTTATGTATTATTCTGTTCAATTTCTCATGCATATTATTCAAGGATTATAAACCACCCATTTTCTATTGATTTTGCAGGCAATATTTTTACTATTTTTACCCGGAATATAATAACCAATAGCATCATCATGGTAAAGCAGAATCTTCTCTTTATATTTTTCATCATTATATTTATTAATCTTTTTACTCAGAATACTTCAAAAGTATATTTCACCAAAGATATTTCACCCGAAGGTGTGATGAAGGTTTATAATATGATTAAAGATGATATGCATGGAAAAGTTGGCATTAAAGTTCATTTCGGGGAAGAAGGTAACGATAATTACCTGAAACCTGATTTGATGAAAAAACTTGTAAAAAAGACAAAAGCCACATTCGTTGAAACAAATGTATTGTATGTAAGCAAAAGAAGATATACCGAAAGTCATATACAACTGGCAAAAGAGCATGGATTTACGTATGCTCCGATTGATATTATGGATTCTGATACAGACAAAGTATATAAGGTTGACATGAAACATTATAAGGAAGTTAAAGTTGGCAGCCATGTTGATAACTATGATAGTTTTATCATTTTTTCGCATTTCAAAGGTCATGGATTATCAGGTTTTGGAGGAGCAATTAAAAATGTATCTATGGGTTTTGCTTCTGTTGCAGGAAAAATGGCTTTGCATGCTTCAACAATACCGGTTACTCATCCCAACAAATGCAGAAATTGTAATGCCTGTATAAAAGAATGTCCGGTTGGGGCAATTACTCTTAATCCTTTAAAAATAGATTCAACAAAATGTATCGGATGCGGAAAGTGTATAGGTGAATGTGGGTTCAGAGCATTTGATGTGCCCTGGAAAAGTACGGAACAAAGTGAATTTCTGGAAAGGCTTGTTGAGTATGCAAAAGTAATCTCTGATTCTACTTACATGGTTTATATCAATGTACTTGCAAATATTTCCACAGGTTGCGATTGTGCCCGTTCTCAACAGGTTCCATTTATGGAGGACATCGGAATTATGGCTTCAACTGACATTGTTGCTATTGAAAAAGCCAGTCATGATTTGATTGATAAAACTCATAATTGTGACGATACTTTTCGAAAAGTCAATTCAGTCAGTGGTAAAGACCAGATAGAATATGCCTTTAAACTTGGAATGGGAAATAAAGAATACGAACTTATTGATCTTGATAAATAAATATGTTACAGCATGATTCTCTTGAAGTTATTGCGCATTTAAGGGATGGGGGTCCTGTATATGCAGAAACTGATTTCGACAGATTTATTGTTGAACCATGGAGTACAATTACTGCATTTTTATTTGTTGGGATTTCAACATATTGGTTTTTGCGTTTAAGAAATTCATACAGTCAGCATAAATTTCTTGTTTATGTTCTGATTTTATTATCAATTGGAGGAATTGGGGGAATAATTTATCATGCTTTCCGGATTTCAAGAGTTTTTATTCTTATGGACTGGATGCCGATAATGATTATTGCATTTTCTATGACCATCTATTTTTTTATCCGTGCAACAGGAAAATGGTGGCCGGCATTGGTTCTTTTTGGAGTGGTTTTCGGACTAAATGGATTGAATTTCAAATTTATTCCTCATAATATGTCTATCAGTATTTCCTATTCAATGATGGGAATTGCAGCTATTGTTCCGATAGTTTTAATGCTGAGAAAATCAAAATTGTACAAAGCAAAATTCTTTTTTATAGCTATAGTATTTCTTGTGTTGGCAGTTCTTTCAAGAATTCTTGACAAATATGTCTCATTCCCGATGGGTACTCATTTTCTATGGCATGTATTCGGGGCGATTGGCACTTTTTTGATTATCAATTATGTTTATCATATTGATGAATATGACAAGTCGTTAAAAAGATAAGTAACGCAACAGCATTAATATAACGTGAGTTCGACCTAAGAGATACGCAATAAATTATGGAATTGCAAATATTATTCTTTTGCCCTCAAGCCGAGCAGGCTTTTCCTTTTTGCTTGACCAAAAAGGAAACAAAAAAGTCAAGAACAAATAACGCTTCCACGCTCTCAGCTAAAAGCAGGGAATTCTATGCAAAGAGGACATAAACAGCTTTTCATGTATTCGTAATT
>JBDRPR010000348.1:0-8077 GCA_043826845.1 Bacteroidota bacterium | reverse complement strand
AAAATAAAAATAAATGTATATTACATTTTTTTACTTATCTTTGCATTATAATATATTAATAATTAAAATACAAAATGAAAACAGGAAAAGTTAAATTTTTTAATAACTCCAAAGGCTATGGATTTATTAAAGACAATGATTCTGACAAAGAATACTTCGTTCACGCTTCAGGTTTAATAGACCAGGTAAAAGAAGATGACGAAGTTACTTTCGAATTACAAGAAGGTAAAAAAGGATTGAACGCAGTAAATGTTAAACTAGCATAGTTGTAATCATTTTAAGAAATTCATCCGGAGCCTTACAAATTTGTATGGCTCTTTTTTTTTCCAGAAAGGCCAGAACTGATTATCAATACTTTTCTTTTCCATTAATTCATTATCAAGGTCAAATGAAATCTTATGATGACTTTTTCTGGTAAAATCTTTATTTAAGGTGCTGAGAAGAAAAATGTAATAGCTTTGTGTTATGATTCACTATATTTCGGTGTGAGCTCAGTCGAACGCTCAGTCGAACGCTAGCGGATAGAAATTAACTCCACCTTTTAAGGCGGAGAAAAAATAAATACACATATGGCCCGGGCTTTAGCCCTGAAAAGAAACAAATATGTCTTATGCAAAAGTGATGATTCACGCTGTTTGGGGTACCAAGAACCACTATCCTTTTTTGACAAAAGATATAAGGGAAGAAGTGATATCTCATATCAAAGAAAATGCACATAAAAAGCAAATCTTTATTGACAGTTTAAATGGTCATTCCGAACATTTGCATTGCCTTTTCGGGCTAAATGCAGATATTACTATTGCTAAAACTTTGCAACTGATGAAAGGAGAATCTGCTTACTGGATTAACAAACACAAAATGACCAAATCTAAGTTTGAATGGGCTGATGAGTATTATGCTGTAACAATAAGCGAATCAGAATCATATAATGTTAGAAAATACATTGATCGACAGGAAGAACATCATAAAAAAAGGTTGTGTTTTATGATATTGTAGAAAATAAATATAGTAAATCATTCCTTTTCTTTGCCTCAATCCTAAAGGAAGGAAAAGGAATGAGTATACATGTAGCATATCTATATCAAAAATTTGTCAATTATCCTTCAGGAACCAGGCAAAAATTGGCAAATTGTTGATAGTACTTAGCATATTTATATTCCCACATTATACTAAAACATAACCTAAAAAAATAACATTTACACAAGAATATGAAAAGTTTATCAGGAAATACAAATTATAAATCATGGCTAAAGCCTAATCCTCCAGAGTATTTTGGTCTCCGCCTTAAAAGGCGGAGTTAATATTTGCACATTTCCCAGCACCTCAAAAAAAGATTTTACGGATATGTTGTAATGCGGTTTTTAATAAATTTTTCAAATTTCATTCAAAAAGCATTTATTTAGTACTTTTGTTGTCCTGAATAAAATTATTGATATTAATGAGTGGTAAATTATATTTGGTTCCTACACCCATAGGAAATCTCGAAGATATTACTTTAAGAGCGATAAGAATCTTATCAGAAGTGGATATGATTCTTGCTGAAGATACCAGAAAAACTTCTGTTCTTCTTAAAAAATATGATATCAGCAAAAAATTGCAATCTCATCACAAATTTAATGAACACAAATCTATAGAATCAATAATTGAATTGTTAAAACAGGGAACAAACATAGCTCTTGTAAGTGATGCAGGAACACCTTCTGTTTCTGATCCCGGTTTTATCCTTGTAAGAGATTGTATAAAAAATCAAATTGCTACTGAATGTTTACCAGGACCAACTGCTTTTATTCCTGCTTTGGTTAATTCAGGCTTTTCAAGTGATCGTTTCTGTTTCGAAGGCTTCTTGCCACAAAAGAAAGGTCGGCAAAAAAAATTAAAAGCTCTTGTTGATGAATCAAGAACAATGATATTCTACGAATCAACTCACCGTTTAATAAAAGCACTTCATGAGTTTGCTGAGTGTTTCGGAAGTGACAGATTAATATCTGTATCCAGAGAACTTACTAAGATCCATGAAGAAAACATAAGAGGTACAATCGTAGAAATTATTAATTATTATGAAGCTCCAAACAGATCAATAAAAGGAGAAATTGTAATAGTTGTTGAAGGGAAAAAATAGCCTATTTCCAGATAACAATCTTCTTATTATAAACCTGATTATCTAGCTTCAATCTGCACAAATAAATACCATTACTTAATCTGACATCGACTTTCTGAGGATTTGAAGATAGTTTATAAACAAACGGAATTATGGATTAATCGGTAATTCATTAATTACCTGTATTATTAAGGGCTTGGTTAATTTTATTTTTTCTTAACATTACTCTTTTTCTTAATATCATTTTTAATTTTTCCTCCACCTTTATAAATTGCAATTTTATTGTATGGTTTAAGATATGCAATAAAAGTTCTTGCAGTCGTCATTGATTCCTTAATTTTATTTGCATCATTATTCCCATTATAATATACTGCTATGTGAAAATATGAATACAAATCATTGTACAGATTCAGTACCTTCTTATTTATCTTGTTCAATGCTTTTGTAATTTCATTGGCATCAGCATTTTTCGGCATTTTTATACCCTTTAATTCAATAAACCATTTAGCAGCTTTTTCTATTCCTGCATATACAATACCGCCAGCCGATTTTACATATTTTAAATCGGTGTAATATTTGCCATCTTTACCCGATTTTTTCAACTGTTCTTCGGCATTATCTATGTATCGCAATGCCTCTTCGTAATATGTTTTTTCTGTTTTCATTTTTTTGTATTATAAATTACCGATTATTCCATAATTCCGTAAACAAATAATACTCTGCCTGAAATATCCAATATTTCCAAGACAGCATTTTTTTCAACATAAATTGGGTAATTCACATAAAAAGATTCATTCACAGGATTAGGAAAAATATCAAATATTTCACTGTTTTTCTCATTTCTGATGTAAACCAAAGAATCTACGGATATCGTTATTGTGTCTAATGTTATGCATGAGTCGCTTACTGATAGCAAAGTATATGTTGTTGTAGAATCAGGGTAAGCCAGAGGATCAGAAATACTAGGATTACTTAATCCAGTTGGAGGATCCCATTGATAAAAAATACCTCCGTTGGCTGACAACTGAATTGTATCTCCGGGAAAAATTATCGTATCATTACCTGCATTTAATGCACATTGATCAGAAAAAAGTACATTTCTTGGAGCAGAAGCTCTATAAATTGCATTAACTGTGTCAGGATCTGAAGGATTTCCATATAGCATAAAATCTTCATAGTATAACTTATATTCATTGGCAGAATTGTCCCATACGACATCAATTGCCCAGAAACTTGCAGATTTTCCCAGATCGGCATAAAGAACCGGATTTCCGGGATATTCAATCCAGTCAACACCATTCTGAGAAACAGCATAACCAACCCTTGCCGAATCGTATTGATCCTGATTTGATACTCCACAAAACCACATTTCGAAAACACCATTTGTTTCAATTAATGCAGGAACTCCCACTGCTATATCATTCCATGCAGGAAAGTTCCCAACTGAAAATACCGGATTTGTCGGATATTTAATCCAGTTATATCCGTCCGAGGAAACTGTAAGCCCGATTTTTCCAAATCCAACTGTATCTATACCTGTATATAATAATGCATACAGCCCTGATGAAGTATCATAATATGCAGCAGGAGATTCAATGAATTTTCCATCCCAATCTCCTAATGCACCCCTTTGAAGAACTTTTCCCTGTTTTGTCCAGTTAATTCCATCCTGAGAAATAGCTAGTCCTATTGCAGTATTTGATTGTCCCTGGTCATAAGTTGAGTCACCATAATAATATAATTTATATTCTGTACCATCCCACAATATTTCAGGTGTATCAAGCCATTGTCCATCCCACTGCCCTGCACCACCAACATCTATTACCGGATTACTATTGTACTTATTCCAGACAATACCATCAAGAGACCATGCATAATGAATTCTACCTTTCGCAATTGGATCAAACTGATCAACTCCTTCTGAAACAGCATACCACATTTTGAAAGTATCCTGATGAAAAATACATGATGGTTGACCATAGGCTCCCCACATATTTGAAGTTGTGTCCATAGAAAGAACCGGGCTGTCAGAGTAATAAATCCAGCTGACCTGAGTATATAAATTTATTGGTAACCATGATATTATATATGTCAGGACTAATAGCTTATATTTAACAGACAATTTTATTATTTGCATTATAAGGTTTATTTTAATTTTTTATATTCAACAAATTGTTTACACTTTCTTATAATATTACCCTATATAAATTTACAGACAAAAATGAAAATATCACTATAATTTTATACACCGATTAATATCCCAGATAATCAAATTTAATATGTGAAGATTAGTCTTAAAAAAAAGCCGGCAAAACCGGCTTCAATTTTTATTTATCAACTGAAATCAATTCAATTTCAAAAATAAGCGCCATATATGGTTCAATTACTCCTCCTGGTCTGGGATTTGCTCCATATGCAAGCTCCTGGGGAACATAGACTTTCCATTTTGCACCTTCTTTCATAAGTGGAATAATTTCCTGCCACCCCATAATAACTCCATTAACAGGAAATTGAGCAGGTTGTCCCCTTTCGACTGAAGAATCGAAAACGGTACCATCAATTAATGTCCCATGATAATGCGTAGTAACAAGCGAATTAATAGTTGCCTGTTTTCCTTTTCCCTCAGTAATTACCTCATATTGAATACCGTTTGGTAGAGTAATTACACCCTGTTTTTCTTTATTTGCATTAAGAAATTCTTCACCTGCAATTTTGTTTTTCTCATACTTTTTTTCCTGAAGCTCCATAAAATGAGCATTTAAAATTTCATCGGCCATTTCAAATGAAAAGCAGAGATCTTTTTCCTGCATCACATCATCGAAAGCTTTTGCAAGCATTTGAGAATTAATTTCTTCAAGCCCCTGTTCTTTAAGATTATTTGCAATAGTAATTCCCATTGCATAATTTAACGAATCCTTTTTTGTCTGCAGATTAACTTTTGCATTAACATCTTCTTCAACTTTGCTATCACAAGAAGTAATTAAAAACAAACCTACAACACCTGCTAATAAATAATTGATTGATTTCATCCTTAAATAATTTTTAATTAAAGTCGGGTGCAGCTCGCATGATAACTTTTCCCCTTATTTGTGTTTAACGAACATGCTCGTTTAAAATAATAAAAATTTATTTGTTATATATCAAAAAAAATTATTGATTACTAATTATTTCATTTTCTGTACTTTTTGGTTCCTTAAGTTTTCTCCAGTTTTCTTTATCTATTAGTTCACCTGTTTCAGTATAATATTTCCATTTTCCCTTTTTTATACCATCCCTATATTCTCCAATTATTTTGATCATATCGCTATCATAATAATATTCAGCATCACCATGCATTTTACCATCCCTGAATTCTATATTTACTTTTACCGAACCATTTTCGTAAAACTCTTTATATATCCCATCAATTACATCTTCTTCAAAACTGATTTCTACTCTATTGATACTTTCCTTGTTATCATAGTAAAACATAGCGCTTCCATCGGCAGCACCATCTTTATAAACAATTGCACTGTATATATTCCCTGATTTATAGAAAGTTCTCCATAAACCATCAGTTTTGCCCTTTACAAGCATTCCCTCATACAATAATACTGAATCTTTTTTTAATGAATCTTTAAAATAATATTGCACTAATCCATCTGTTATCGGAAAAGAATCAGGTAATTGCGGTTTATAACGAAGAGAATCGAATTCTTCCAAAAATAATTGATCTGCAGAATTTTCCATTTTTTCAAGTTCCTCATACATTAAAGCATTTGGATCGTGAAATGCTATTATTTTTGTTTTAAACAGTTTTTTTTCTGAAATCAACTGAAATCCAACTCTGGCAAAACTCAGAACAATTTCCCTGTTCCCTTTTATTGATTCCCGTGTATCTTTATCTCCATAAAACAACAAATGCTGATATATTCTTGGCATTTGAACAAAAATTGTAACATTGGCTTTATTACTCAACTCATTTTTGAAACTCATAAACTCCTCATTATGAGATAAAGTGTTTTCGGTCGAATACTCATCTATAAAATCCATTAATGAAGACGGGGAATTACTGAATACAACAAAATCTTCTATATATGTAAAATATGGTTTTTCGAGTTTTCCAAACATCTTACCTAAAAACAATTTGAAAAAACCTTTTATATTTAAAAAATTTATTTCAAAACCTTTGTAATCTATCATTTCAAATTTAACAGGACTTCGCTTTTTGACCTGTTTCAACAATTTATCCATGCCTTCTTTTGCTTGTTCAATATCTTTGGTATGAAAAATAATAACAACATCTTCCTCTCTGGCATTGGTTTCAGGTTGCATTTTAATAAAAGCTATTTCCTCTCCTATCCAACTGAAAAATACTTCATTTAAATCGACTTTCAGAAATTTCTCAACTCGCTCAATATTTTTATTAATATTTTCGTACTCAGTACTATCTTCATTAGCAAATTGTTCTGAAAGCCTATTGTAAAAACTATTAAAATCTTTAAAACATAAAGAAAGGTATAATGCCATTTTATTTGGCATAATTCTGAAAGCAGATATTGATCCTGGATCAACCTGAGCCAAAGCATTGATATATGAAGGAAGTGAATCATTAAAATTTGTAAACCCGGTAAATGAAAGCATTTCATTTTGAAAATCCACATTAAAAACAGAATAAGCCAGAATTGAACTTATATCTTTAATATTTTCACTTTCTTCACTCAGGTAACATTTCAAGTACTTGGGTAACATTTTATAATTCAAATAAAATTTAAACAAATACTTACTTTTTATTTCGCTGCTGGCGACAAGGAATTTTTCATCATCCTTCCAGCCAACATTTTCTTTCTGGTCAATTACTTTTTCTATCAGACTACCTGTATAACTACCGGCTAAAAGATTATCTATTATTGACAGGTATAAAACATCATTGCTTTCATTATCTGTTAATTCAATTATTTCGACACCCTTGTAATCTCGTTTTTTAACCGTATAATTCATTAAATTCAATGCATCAGAAAGGAAAGACACTTTTGAAGCTTTTTCGACATCAGCAACAAAAATAAAATCATAATCAACTCCAGAAATCATATGAATAGATATCAGCAATTTACGATTTTTTAAAAGCATTTCAACCGCTCTGTTATTTTTTATTAAAGAGCTGAAATATTCTGCATCTTCATTAATGTCACTGAAATATTCATTACCCATTAAATGAGACCAGATTTTACTGTTACTAAGTTCATTCCAGCCTTTATCCAGATTATCAGTTTCAATAATATATACAGCATCATCAGGAATTATGCTGAACGGATCTCTGTTTTCTGATTCAGAAAAATAAATATATCCAAAAAATCCTAAAACTCCAACAATAACAATAAGAATCAGATATAATAAAATTTTTAATGCTTTTTTCATCTTATTATTGATTTTTTTTGTCAAACATTATGGTTTAAAAGTACTATTTTAATTAATATTTTAAATAATTATAGACAGGAAATATATGTCACTCCTTCAGAGTTTATTAATATCAACCGATTATTATTTTATAATCATTTTATTCCTTCGGAGTTTAATTCTGAAAGATTGGCTGACAATTTGGGCAGGGATGAAAATATTCTATAGTATTTTCAAGCTACATTTAAAAATAATCCTAAAGGAGTGAAATAGTTTATAATTAAATGTTTTTCAAACAAATAATGATATTTTATTGTATTTTACAGGATAACAGTAATAATAAATAATGTGGTTTAAATTTTCAGACTTTTTGCTTTGGTAATTCGGTTATAACTCATGTTACGCAAAAATAAAGTTGACACGAATTTCACAAATTTTCACGAAAAAGTGATAATTCTATGAAGCAGTTAGTTCATAGTGAGGAGTCATACCAAATAATCGGTATTTGTATGGAAGTGCCTATAATTCTTGGGGAAGGGCATAGTGAAGTGGTAACTACTCAACAGTTTTTTTTGCCACAGTCCCGATGGCAATCTGAATCAC
>JBDRPR010000347.1:0-8566 GCA_043826845.1 Bacteroidota bacterium | reverse complement strand
GAGCACCTCATCCTTTATTGATGAAGTGTATTTTGATTCTATTGAACTTGGCAAAGCAAATGTAGATGATATCAACCCAACAGTGTCAATTTCTTCTCCTGGGCTTGGTAGTGATATGAAGGTTAACACCTCCAATCAGATTCTTTTTTATGCTTCAGATAATAACGCAATAGACCATATAGATGTTCGATATAATTATAATGGTGGGAGTAGTTATTCTCCCATTACCGGCTGTAGTGGTTTACCCGCCTCCGCAACTTCGTGTAGTTGGACACCAGGAACAATAACATCTTTAGCCGGTATTCAAGTACTTGCTTATGACTATGCAGGCAATGTTGGTAAGGACGCGGTCACATTTTCAATTTCCTTTTCCCAGGTAGAGGAACTTCCTGCCACTCCTTACTTATATGGTATAGGCACCCGAGTTACATTGAATAAAGTGACATTAAACTGGAGGAAAGTAATTGATTCTCAAAATGATCACAATGCCGATTATTATGAAGTTCAATACGCTGATAATTATCAATTCAATAATGCTGTTATAGTAAATGCTGGCAATCCCTCAATAGATACAAACATGTATGAAACTTTGTCGTATACCGTGACGGACCTTCAAGACTCTACAACCTATTTTTTCAGAGTAAGGGCTGTAAATAATATTGGAATCAGCGGATGGAGCAACTATGAAAGTATTTTGATTGATGTTCAGGACTTTCCGTATTTTGACACAAGTTACCAGGCACCAAACAATGGAGCGACAAATGTCAGCAAAGCGCCCATATTACGCTGGAGAGCTGTTGATATTGATGGAGACGAGCTTGATTATTATGTGACTTTCGGAACAGACCGAAACAATCTTTACCCCCAGAGAGCATTTAGCACAATACTGTATGAAGGCCAAGATTGGTTTGATTTTTCCCTAGAGTATCATGAACTGCTTGCGCCAGGCACAACATATTACTGGCAAATATGGGTCAGAGAGCAAGGATATTATGCAGATTATTATGGAGGAGAATATATAAAATCTCCAATCTGGCAATTTACTACCGAAACCTCCGGATCAGACCTTGCTATAACAAATATAACAACTTCTGATGTTATTCTGCCAGACTCAACTCTTGTCTTTCAGGCTACTGTTAAAAATATTGGCAGTGAAAGTGCATCAGCACAATCAATAAGCTGCTCATATATTAAGAATGGATCAGAAAGTAAGTTCTGGACAGGATATGGCTGGATGGGGAGTGATTTACTCCCAGGCCAAGAAGCTAGTGTTGATGTAACTGTTCGATTCAGAGATACGCTCTGGGAGAGTAATGGAGTCATTTACGATAATGTTCTTGTATCAGGCGAAAGCCAGATTAAATTTTACTTTACGTATGATGATCCTCAGGATGTCAACAGTACAAATAATGAAATACTATACAACGTAAATTATGTTGATGCCGGTGGGCCGGTAGTATCTCTTTTTGAGTTATGGGAATACTGCTCTATGTATAATACTGTCCCGTGCACCGATGATGTTTTCTGGGCAAGAATGGGGCAGGAATTAGATGTCATTATTGAAGCTAATGACGATGTTATGGTCTCTAAAGGGATTGTTCAATATCGTTACCATACCGCGGATTCATGGACGACATTAATAACTCAATTTAATACTACTCCTGATTTCCATTTACAATGTGATAATGGGACTGGGGGTACATATAACTGCGATAGGTTCTCATGGCTAATCCCCACTGATATACCCACTACTGACGACGCTCAAATCAGAGTTCTTTTATACGACGATAAGAACAATGAGACAATTGTAACCTCTGAAATATTTTCTATCTACTCTAATAGAATTGATGCAACGGTGGCGCCGGAAATGGCATCCTATGCGGTAGGAGATGTGTTGACCTATGCAATTGTTAATAACTCAGATAATTTTATAGAGCATATCCAAGTTCAACTTCTATATGGGACAGATATTGCGACTCTCCATAATGAAACCAATGAGTCCGGTATTGTTATCCCTAGTCAATATCAGTGGAACATCCCGGACAGTAACAACAATGCCTCCCAGAACTGTTACCTTGAACTTCTTATCACTGATATTCGAGGCAACAGCAAAACTGTCTTGTCAGATAAATTCGCTATCCAGGAAAATACCGAATTACCTGCACCTTTCTATGACTCTATTAATATCTATCCGGATGAATTTACCTTCCCTCTTGATGCATTGTATAAAAGTCAGAGTAAGTTTATTCGCTTTGTAAGACTAGACAGTAATAATATTTCCCATATCGTCTTGGAACATAATTATCGCTACTATCAAGATACAGCTATTGGTGATTATGAAGATACTTTGGTTTATGTGAATAACAAATATTACATAACCTATGATGAGAGTACAGGTGTTGTCTCAAGTCCTATTCAGATATGTGACAAAAAATATGAGGTTACCGATTTAGAAGTCATTGATGATATCCCGCATGTAATATTGGAAAGTGCTGACAATAAAGAGCAGTTTTATTTTTCTTATCTCAATGGAGGATATTTTGCTGCACTTGTAGCTATTGAAAATGAAGTTGTTCCATCAATTGCCAGTTATGCAAAGATTGATGATGTTGATGATTATTCTTTCCATTTAAGTGACCCGTTTAATCATGTGTTTCTCAACGGTTATTTATGGGATCTCGAGTTAAGCTCTTCGTTCAATAGAATTTCTCGCTATAGCTATTCCAACGGGATGGTCGGAACAGAAGAATATTACACAATCACGAATAATGCAGGTAGTGTTTATAGTCAATATATTGCCCCCGTAATTAATGGAAGTACAATATATTACATTTCCCCCCAGCAACAAAAAATAGTGAGAATTGACACTGCAAGTCGGGTTTCTGATGCATTTCAGCTTCCTGCAGGTGTTATCGATACAGCTAGCTCAAATTACTATTATAAGACATCACTTGCTGCTTTGAACGGAAAAATTTTCATTTTTGGGAATGGTAGAGTCTATGAGTTTACAGGGACTAATTTTATTGAGCGGGCCAATATCGGCTATACGTTTAATGATCAGACGTATAATTATGTTGATAACTGGGGTGATGTCAGAGTTTCCAAGGCAATTGTTGTCGATAACAAAATTACTCTCATCTTGGGTGGATCGTTTTACCAGGCACCTCCAACATGGACTAATCATGAAGTCCTTGTGTTTGATGATGTTAACTATACTTTTACCAAAAATATCGCCAGTGTTCGTGATTATATTAACAGTGGCTATAATTTTGAGCGGGGATTTAGTGTAACAAAGACAAATTTTGATATTGAATATATTGGCAATAATAAAGCCTTAATAGTTATATCAGATGGTACGTCCTATACCTCTACTTTGAGTAATTATTTCACTGGTCTTAAGATGCTTGATCTTGAAACTGGAGATGTGATTAACCTGGGAAGTCTGCCATTCAAATCTAATGACAAAGTTTCACTCGATTACATGAATGGTGTTATATATGCCATTGCTGAAAATGAGGAATCCAATCTTAGTGAAACATTCAGAATTACCCTTGAGTATATTACTAGTGCCCCAAATCAAGTTTTGCAGCCTCAACTCCTAAAACACAACGGTAATTTGTATGCTTCGTGGAGATCTGGGAATCCATTTGATGGGACATGGAACTTTACTGAAAATTATCTAAATAATTATTTGGATCGGAGAAACACCTTCATTCAGTTATATCCTTCTGTAGGGGTAATAAATACTTTTAATAATGATCATTTTGGCTACAGCCTTAATATTGTCAGCGATTACCTAAGTGCTCCAACGTATGGGCGGATTTATGGATTAAACACTGACTTTACTACAAACCAATTACTGTATGATGGTGGAACAAGTTACAATCCCCTTGAATTTAAGTCTTTTGGGTCAACATATATTGCAAGCTTTGCGGAGTTTAAACCACCTTATACTTCCTTCGAAATAAGTTTGTTTCATAATGATTTGACAATTGATACCTTTGAACATCCATCACAATCTCATGAGGTTGCCACATTTGATAATGAGATATTATTGGTTGGATACGGTTATAATGAAAATGACAACAAAAATGTTGTCACAAAACTTGATATGCTTAGCGGGGAAAGTGCTACTGTGGCTCTCGGAAAGGCAGACAGTTCTAATAATTATAAAAAAGTCGATATTAATGAGAATAAATACGTTTCCATTGGATGGGATTATTTCCTTGCAGTAGCTGATCTCTCTGGAGATATTGTCGCCCCTGATGTTAATTTTACGGTTGCTGGCGACCAAATAGCAAATGGTGACGATGTTAATCTTACCTGGCAGGCAAATGATAATAATGATGAGTTAATTAAATACGAGATTTACAAGATAGTTGACGGCGTAAATAGCTTATTGACCACAATAAGTAATACTTCCCAGCACTCCTTCACTTATAATGTTAACGAAACTGGTAGTGAAATAGTCTTTAAAATAGTGGCTTTTGATTTTGACGGAAATATTGATTTTGACACAGTAACTTATCCAATCTATTCTCCTGTTTATTTCAATTCGTTTACGGTAAATAAATCAACGATTCAACTCGGAGAAAAACTCATATTTGCCTGGGATGCTTCTGGTGCATTAGGGGATACACTTTATACAATATCAAAAAAACGGATTACGGATCTTTATTGGCATGCATATTTTCAGACCATCGGTGATACAAGTAATATCATAACCGTTGAAGGCTTTGTCGGTGAATACCAGTTCCAGGTTGAAGCAGGGGGTGATACTATGGATCTTGCCCATACTGTTGTTGTAGAAGGAGAAATGGTTGAATTTGACAATACAGCTTTTTTACCCGCAGGATCTCAATATTATGTTGGAGAAAAAATCGTCAATTTTTCATGGGGGCTTAACCAAAGTATTTCCGGAACAGCTGACTATACATTGCTTGTAAAGAACTATGGAGAGACAGATTTCTCTGAAATTGCAACTACTTCAAGCACCTATTTTCAACATGTTTTTCAAGAGGGTGGCAGTGCATTTGATTGGAAAATAATTGCTAATTATAATGGGGCAATGTATGAATCGGATGAGCACCATGTTGTATTTGATGAACTCATATCTCCAGATGTCAGTTCACTGCAAGTTGCAGATAACCATACTGATAATCCATCTGTGATCATCACTTTCGTCCCGATACCAGGTATAAATGATTATCAGATAATGAGAAATGATGGGTCAGGTTCTTTTATTCGGTTAGCATCAGTCTCGTCTTCACAATATCAAGATTATTCAGTAAGTTACGATGAGACATATGAGTATAAGATAGCTACGGTCGTCGATAACTTAGTTGCACCTTCTGGACTATCAGGCCAAATATCAGTTAAAATAATACCTATTGATTCTGTAACTATACTGAATGTAGCTAATTCATTATTAACTTCAAATGAGATCGTCTTGACTTATTTGCCAAATCCAAGTGTGTGCTATGAGAACTATGAAATAGTATTTGGCACAGACAGTGCCTCATTAGGTTCATATGATTTCACTCGGAGTCGCATTATTACAATTGAAAACTTAAATTATAACACCACGTATTTCGTTGCAGTCTACCCGTTAGATAATAACAGTAATCGAATATCCAATACCCCTGCAGCATTAACATTCACTACCTCTAATCAGCCGCTGCCCGAGGCTCCATCAGCCTTGAGTGCATCACTCGACCAAGCGGGCAACGTCAATTTAATATGGTCTGATAATTCATCAAATGAAACTGGGTTTAAAATTGAAAGGAAAACTGATACCTCTAATATTTTTGAACTTATTGCTGTTGAATCTTTGCCATCATATACAGATGCTCATCTTTCAGGAGGGTCCAGCTATACGTACCGTGTCAGAGCATTTAACAGTACCGGAAATTCTGACTATTCAAACGAGGTAACAATATCGTTGCCAAATCGTGCTCCGGTGATTCTCTCGGCGCCACCTTTATCTGTTGTCCAGGGAGAAACTTATTATTACGACCTCCATGCTGAAGATCCGGATGGTAATAGCTTGATTTTTTCAATTATTTAAAAACCAGCGAGTATGCTTTTTGATGCTGTTGCAGGAAAAATAACATGGACACCAGGCAATTCTGATGTTGGCACCCATACTGTCACTCTTAAAGCATCTGATGGTCTCCTTGATGATATTCAAACGTATTTAATTACAGTCTCAAATGTAAATGATGCTCCAGTAATCATTTTTTATACTCCTTCTGTTTTGGACATTACAGCCGAAGCAAACCAAACGAGTACTTTCTTTGTTTCTGCCAGTGATCCTGATCCGAACGATACCTTAACTTTCTCATGGTCTTTGGATGGAGCATTACAGAGTGGGACAGAGATTCTTTTTTATAACCCCACATTTAATGATATCGGCAATCATACATTGAATTTGACTGTTTCTGATGGGAGATTGACTAATAGTCATGACTGGAAAGTGGAAGTAGTTGATACCTTGGGCCCGGTTGTTACAAATATTGAAGTTGTTCCAGATCCGCCTATTGCGCCAGGGAATTCTACAGTTTCAATAGATTTTAATGAAGAGATCAATCAACTTATGATGCCATCGGTGACATTGGGAAAAACAGAACCTTATGAGAGTGTAATTATTAATGGAAGCTTTGTAAGTTCTTCACGTTGGGTAGGTACGGCACGATTTACTTCAAATGATCAGGGGAGTAATTATATTAATGTCACTGGAGTTGCTGATCTTGTTGGAAACCCAATTGTAACAGGAAATTACTACTCTTTGTTTATTGAAAGTGCCGAGGACTCAGATGAAGATGGTTATAACAATTTGGAAGAGTTAAACTCTCACAGCGACCCAAATAACCCTGACTCAAGACCTGGCGCAACAACCTTAACCCTCCACAAAGGCTATAACCAGGTCAGCTTCCCTGCCGAGACCATGCATTATGGTGACCTGCAGAATTTGATGGAAGCACTTGGTGGTTCTGCAGTGATTGATAAAATCTTTATTTTTGATCCGGTGAGCCAGGCATTTACAGAGGCAGGGTATGATGTAGACGGATTTTTCTATGGAGAAAGTATTGCATTAGCTGCTGGGCGAGGCTTGCCCGGCTTTATTGTCTACGCCAAACAGGGTGCTGTAATCAATTTTACCTCCCAATATTGTCATACCTGGGACCTGAAACCTGGTACAAACCTGGTTGGGTCAGGATGCATTGCAAACAATTTTACGGCATCTGACCTTCTGCTGTCTATAGGTGATGACACTGAAATTTCCAGTATCCAACGTTTTAATCATGAGACCGGGACATTTGAAACAATGGGATATGAAGGTGTTCAACCGTCTGGATTAAATTTCTCAATCCTTCCTGGTGAAGGTTACTTTATACAGATGAAACAGGAGACATTTGATTTTATGCCGTAAGAAGCGGAATGTTTTTTCAGAAGTATTTACCCGAATTTGTCGGGAAGAAGTTGTTGTGGTGTTGCCGGGCATAAAACAGGTTTAACCCCGGTTGTATGAATGTTGTTTTCTCAGACTAATCCAGGAGGTGTAAAATATGAAAAAGCTCCTCTCTTTTTTTTCAGTGGTATTCATCCTGATCCCCAGTTTTGTGCAGGCATTTAATGCAATGAGCGGCGGAACATATAGCATCCCTGCCTCTGTTGTGTCTGGGGGAGGGGTGGCAATGGAAGGTGGCAGTTATCAGCTTATCAATACCCTGGGGCAATCGACTCCCCTTGAGTTATCTGGGGCTGCTTCTGATGAAAATGAATTGTACGCAAACGCTCCTGGGTTCTGGAATGTGGTGAATGGCATGAGCGCTTTTGATTTTTGGATCAAACTTCTGCCCGGACTTAATCTTTTTGGTTATCCCGTTCAAATACCTGGTTCCCCTGATCCTTTTCAGGCCTCTGATTTGCTTGCAATCGTGACACAAATACCTGAGACTGGCCAGATTCAGAGATATAACGGCACCTCTTTTGATGTTTTGACAACCAGTGGGGGCGATAATTTCCCGATCCTGACAGGTGAGGGATATTATTTTTATGTGGAGCAGAGCAAAAATATTCCTTTCCATGGGCTAAGAGATTGTGCGGAAATAGTTGTTGCCCAGGGGGTAAACCTGATGACTATCCAGTGTCCTCCTTCAGGCTATACTTCTGCTGATATGGCTTTTGATCTTGGCGGTTCTGATGCTGTTGCGAGTATTCAGCGTTTCAACGCCAGGACAGGAGCCTTTGAGACTGCAGCTTATATAGGTATAACTCTGACAGGCAGCGTATTTCCTATCAGGCGGGGTGAGGCATATGTCGTTAACATGAAACAGCCTGGTACTCTCACCTTTCAATAATATATAGAAGTAATCATCTTTGATCTAAGGGGTTCCCATGAAGAAAAAAACGTTCATATCCTTTCTTGCAGGACTTTTTCTTACTGGTTTTGTCATCCCTCTCATGGCTGTGCCAAATACGGTTAATTTTCAGGGAAGGTTGGTGGAAAATGGTGAGCCTGTTTCCACTCATGATACATCGCCTGTGCCCATGGTCTTCAGAT
>JBDRPR010000346.1:0-6124 GCA_043826845.1 Bacteroidota bacterium | reverse complement strand
GCCAATTTTTGCCTAGTGCCTGAAGGATGATTGACAAATTTTTGATATAGATATGCTACATGTATACTCATTCCTTTTCCTTCCTTTAGGACTGAGGCAAAGAAAAGGAATGATTTACTATATTTATTTTCTACAATATCATAAAACACAACTTAAAAAAATCAAGAAGGGATGAAATATTTATTTTCCGGATAATGTGAGAATCTTATTTTTTTCCGAAAAGTAGTTCTGTAATTTTTTTATTCTGTAATTTCTTTAGTTCTGAAATCAAAAATTGCTTATTATTGTTTTTATACCAGAATATCATTTTGTTCTGTACCTCTCTTTCATGTCTAGATCTTGCAATATGAACGGGCTTTTTTGTATATGGATTTATTCCGGTGTAGTACAAAACATTTGAAAGTGTAAGTGGAGTAGGAGTATAGTCCTGAATCTGTTCAAGTCTGAATCCCATTTTTTTTGTTTCTATTGCCATTTCTGCCATATCTGATACTTTGCATTCCGGATGAGAAGCAATAAAATATGGGACAATCTGCTGATTAAGTTTTTTTATACTATTAATTTTATTGAAATCAGAAATCAATTGTCTGAAAAGTGAGAAATCAGGCTTTCGCATAGATTTAAGAACATTTTCCTTTGTGTGTTCAGGAGCAACTTTTAATCTTCCTGAAACATGATTTGAAATTACAATTTTAATATATTCTGATGCAGTTTTTTTTAATACCGGATTTTTTTGGTTATAAATAAGATCATATCTTATTCCGCTACTGATAATTGCTTTTTTAATTTTCGGATTTTTATTTACAGATTTGTATAGTTTAATTAATGCAGAGTGGTCTCCATTAAGGTTTTTACATATTTCAGGATAAATGCATGATGGTCTGTGGCACTTTTTACATATATTAATATTTACAGGCTCCATTTTGTACATATTTGCAGATGGCCCTCCTAAATCAGATATATATGATTTGAAATCGTGCATGTTTACAGTATTGTCAACTTCTTTCAGAATGGATTTTTCTGATCGGCTTGCAATAAATTTTCCCTGATGTGCTGAAATTGTACAAAAACTGCATCCTCCAAAACATCCCCTATGTAATGTAACAGAATGTCTGATCATTTCATAAGCCGGAATAACCGGTTTGTTATCGTATTTCGGATGCGGAAGTCTTGTGAATGGCAAATCGTATATAGCATCAAGTTCATTTTCCGAAGCTAATGGATAAGGGGGATTAACAATAATAAATTTATCACCGGTTTTTTGATTAAACCCGTTCTGTTCAACTTTATTTGACTCGATTTCAATCGCCTTGAAATTTTCGGCAAATTTCATTTTACCCGATTGACAGTCTTCGAATGAATGAAGTGAAAAGTAAGAATTACTTGGAGTATCAGATATAATAGCTGTTTGAGGAATATTTGCCAGCGTTTCTCCGGTTATAATATTTTTGGCGATATCAGCAACAGCTTTTTCTCCCATTCCATAAACCAGAATATCAGCTTCACTATCTTTTAAAATTGAAGGTTTTATCAAATCGCTCCAGTAATCGTAATGTGTAAAACGTCTTAATGAAGCTTCAATGCCACCGATAACAATAATTGAATTGGGAAAAATATTTCTAAGAATTTTGGAATAAACTATAGTGGCATAATCAGGTCTGGCACCATGTCTGCCTCCAGGAGTATATGCATCGTTGTGTCGAAGTCTTTTATTGGCAGTATAATGATTGACCATTGAATCCATATTTCCCGAACTCACGCCAAAAAACAACTTAGGGGTACCTAATTTTTTAAAATCACGAAGATCATCCTGCCAGTTTGGCTGTGGAACAACAGCAACTTTTAATCCCATGTTTTCCAGAACTCTTGCAATTATTGCAATACCAAATGATGGATGATCAATGTAAGCATCTCCTGTAAAAAGAATTACATCCAACTCGTGCCAGTTTTTTGCTTCCGCTTCTTTTTTTGTGGTTGGTAAAAAGTTTTCAGGTTTCAACTCTCAATAATGTGGATTAAAATGCAAAGATAACAAGAATAATTGTTTGAAATTGTCAGGAATTTCTAACGTATTAAATTTGAATATTGTGATTTCGTGACGGTACTATTTCTTTATTTTTTTCACTTCAATTTTTAACAATTCGAAAGCTTTAATTAATTGTCTATCTATAAGATCAATCTGTTTGTTAAGTTTTCCCTCATCAACTATTCCTTTTACAGCTTTATGCATTTCGTTAACTGATTCTTCAATTTCTTTCATTCCAAGGTAGGCTAGTGCAGGTTTCATTTTATGAGCTGTTCTTCCCAGATTTTCCCAGTCTTTTATTACTGCATAATGTTTCAGATCAATAACCTCTTCACCGGCTCTTTCTATAAATGTGTTTAACATTTTAATGATCATTTCAGGTTTATCTTTTGCGATATTTTTTATTAAGGATAGATCATAAATTTTATTTTCGGATTCTATTGAATTTGTATTCTTTTTAAAAAATCCTGATAAATTATCCTGTGATTCAGAAGAATATGTGTCTTTTGCTCCCAGTACTTTTATCATTTTATGAAAGAGTTCATTAGATCTGAAAGGTTTTGAAATGGTTTCATTCATTCCTAATTCAATAAATTTCAAATGATCTTCTTTAAAGGCATTTGCTGTAATTGCAATAATAGGAAGATTTGATTTTGGGGGAACAAGATTGTTTCGGATAATTTTTGTCAGTTCCACTCCATCCATTTCAGGCATTTGAATATCCAATAAAACAACATCATAATCATTAGCTTTGATTTTATCAAGCGCTTTGATCCCATTGTCAACAACCTCAACTTTATAGCCTAAATCTTCAAGCATATTCACTACAACAATTTGATTAAACACTTGATCCTCTGCCAATAAAACACTAACATCCTTTGATAATAATTCAGTAGTTATTGAATCATCTTCATTTTCATTATATAATTTATCTTTAGACCCTTTATCATAGGAAATTTTAAGAATAAACTTTGATCCTTTATTAAGTTCACTTTCCAGTTCTAAAGTACCTTTCTTTAATTTTGTGAGATGATTTGCAATAGTTAATCCAAGACCTGTACCTCCATACTTTCTTGATATGCTTGGATCTGCTTGCACAAAACTTTTAAATATTGCATCCCTTTTTTCTTCAGATATACCTATTCCGGTGTCAATAACCAGCATTTCGAAATCATAATGATCTTCATTTTCATTCAATATTTTAATTTTCAATTCAACAAATCCTCTTTCTGTATATTTTACTGCATTATCCACCAAATTTGACAATATCTGATTCAGTCGAAGGGGGTCTCCTTTTAAATATATATCATCGTCATAATCTAAAAATTCACAAATTAATTTCAATCCTTTATGCTGAGAATTGTAAAAATTTGCATTAAAAACAGATGTAACAATATCTTTCAAACTAAAATCAATATGCTCAAAAACCATCTCACCTGATTCGATTTTTGAAATATCAAGAATATCATTAATGATTACGAGAAGATTTTCGGCAGATTTAGTTATAATATTTAAAAAATCAAATTGTTTACTGGATAAATCTGTTTTCAGCAACAACTCTGACATCCCAAAAATAGAATTCATCGGGGTTCTTAATTCATGGCTCATGTTTGCAAGAAAAGTAGTTTTAGCTTTGTTTGCAGATTCAGCAATTTCTTTGGCATGAATTAATTCATCCTTATCTTTTTTAAATTCAGTATAATCAATAACTACTCCCATAATAGTCAATAAGCCCTCAGGATTTCCTGAAGAAATGGTTTTTATCAAACATGGAAAAGTTTCACCGTCTTTTTTTCGGACTTTGTAATAGCTGTCTGATTTATAAATGATATTATTTTTAAATTCAGATAATCTCTGTTCAATTCTTGTATGTTCTTCAGGTGCTATTAAATCGAAAATGGTGATAGAGTTAAGTGAAAATCCTTCTTCAAATCCAAAAAGTTTGAAACCGGCTGGATTGGAATATAAAATATTTCCAATAACATCAAGTTCAAAAATAGGAAGTGGTAAATAGTCCGTAGTTTTTTTATTTTCCCTATTTATTGATTTCAGAAATTCAATTTCCAGTTTTAAAGAAGATATTTCTTTAGAATCTTTTTTGTCGATCGTCTTTTTGAAGACTTTTTCCTTTCTTTTTCTAACCATAAGCTTATGAATAACTGACTATTTCATCTTCCAGCAATGCAAAGACTTCGTTCATTTTAAAATCAATGTCAGTAACAATTTTTTTAATTTCTTCTGGATTTGATTCATTATTTACATATATCTGAATCTGTTCAAGATCAGAAAATATAAAATTAATACCCATATATGATATCGCAGGTTTCATTTTATGAATCATTTTTTTAATTGATTCAAAATCATTATTCTGAGCATAAATTTTAAGAAATTTTACTTCATCCCTGGCTTTATCGAGAAATACACGAATCATTTTAATAATTAGAACTTTATTGTTTTTTGCAATATTTTCAATGATTTTCAGATTGTACAATTCTTTTAAATCTCTTTTTTCAATAATCCTGTTTGATCCAGAGTCGTTATTATTATCTTTATTAACAAGACATTTTACCAAAACATGAAATAATTCTTTTGATTTAAATGGTTTTGCAATAAAATAATCAATACCGGAATCCACAAATTCAGGTTGGGTAGAAGCATTAAGGTCAGCTGAAATAGCTACTATTGGTATATTCTTTTTGTCATCAGAATACTTTTTCCGGATCTTTTTTGTAATTTCAATGCCACTCATTCCAGGAAGAACGATATCCATAAGAATTACATCATAAATCCTTTTATCAAGTTTTTCGAACGCTTCCTTTCCATTTTCAGCTACATCAATTTCGCAATCCCATTCTTCTACCAAAGCTTCTATGACCAACTGATTAAATATTTCGTCTTCAACAAGCAAGATTTTTAAATTTTTCAGATATCTTAATTCATCTGATTCAAAAATATCTTTTGTTTTTTTATATTTATCAAGATCCGACATTAATCCTGAGATAAGATTCAGGTTGAATTTAAAAATTGTCTCTTTACCTTTTGTATCTATTAATAATTCAGAACCCAATATTTTAATTAATTGGTCAGCAATTATAAGTCCCAGTCCATGGCTACCATATTTATTATATACATCAACATGTGCATTTGAAAAATCAGCTTTTAACTCTTTAAGCATTTGCTTTGGTAGATTTGTTCCTGATTTTTTGATAATAAAATCAATATCGCATAAATTCGCCTGCTTATTTTTCCCACTTATGCATATTTCAATTTCACCTTTCTCAGCAGTGTATTTTAAAAATAATTCTACCAGGTCAATCAGAATTTGGTTTAGTCGGACTGGATCGCCATATACAACACAATCATTATCAAATTTTTGTGTTTCAATTAATCTGATTTTTTTAATTTCTGCCTGATAACTTAACATTCCAACAACTGATGCAAGTAAATCCTGAAGTTTAAAAGGCTTATGATCAACAATAAGTTGCTCTGATTCAATTTGTGGGATAATAATAATATCATTAATAAACGAAAGTAAATTTTCTGATGATTCTGTAATAATTTTAAGAAAATCATATTGTTTATCAGACAAATTAGTCTTTTTTATCAATTCAGTCATTCCGAAAATAGAATTCATTGGAGTTCTTAGCTCATGACTAATATTAGTAAGAAACATTGATTTTGCTCTATTAGCAGCTTCGGCTGCTTCTTTTGCAACGATCAATTCCTCCTGAATTCTTTTTTGATTAGATGTGTCGATAATAATACCACGTAGCCCTGTTACTTTATCGTTTGTCTTTATAAGATTTGGATACACCATAATTGGAAATATTGATCCGTCTTTACGTTTAGCATTATATTCGACACTGTAATACTGTTCCTCTGCAATAAATTTTTCGAAATTATTTTTCAATAATTCAATATCTTTAGAAACGACAGTCTGAAAAATATTAATTCCTTTTAAAAAATCTTCTTGTGAATATCCGAATTGTTTTAGTCCCCTGCTGTTTACATAGGAAAGGTTTCCCTCTATATCACATTCAAAAACTGTTTGCGGTAAAAAATCAGCTAAATATTTAAATTTTTCTTCACTTTCTCTCA
>JBDRPR010000345.1:0-10574 GCA_043826845.1 Bacteroidota bacterium | reverse complement strand
TAACTTCAAAATTATTGGTATCAAGATGAATATAACTTGGATAAATTGTAAAATCGAAATATTCAAAGGCATTATATAATGTATCATTATAATTTATTCTGATAATTATTTGCTCATCATAAGGAGCAGAAGACAGAATTTCAATAATAAAAGGCTCAGAATTATTATTCAAAGTATCCAGAGTTCCTAAATTCCCCAAAACACTTTGCGGCTGAACAATATTAATATAAGGTGATTCAGAAGAGATTGTTGCCACGCAATTCACAGTAGGTGTAAGATAATTTGTGAATTTTCCGCTTATTTCAACGGTACTACCCGGAATTATAACAGAACCATTATTTGCTGAATAACAGATATTTTGAAATCTGATTGAAGGAGTTAAAGTGTCTGATAATGCTCTGAAGAGATTTACTCTTCCCGCCCCAAGCATGTCCTGATAAGGAGCGTTAAAGGGAATTGTATCAATATTGTCGGCAGTAACTCTGAGAACTTCCGCAATCTGAAGTGCAGAAAATGTTGGGTAATGCGCTTTTACTATTGCAGCACAACCAGATACAATGGGTGAAGAATAGGAAGTTCCAGCTCCACCAATATATGTATTATTGATATATGTAGAATAAATATTTACTGCAGGAGCACAGACATCAACATAAATACCATAATTTGATCCTCCCATTGTACCATCAAAAGAAGGTGTCCATTTATAATCCAGAGAATTAGTCCCTGCAACACTTAAAACATTTTCATATGATGCGGGAAAAAAAATACCATCGTTATTGTTATTTCCGGCCGATGCAACCACAAGTGAATTTTTATTAAATGTGGCATAATTAATTATATCCTGCCCGTAGCGATTTCCCAGACTGCCTCCCCATGAACAATTAATTATGCTACAACCATGATCTGCGGCATATACAATTCCCTCATATGATTTTGTCAGAACCAGATACTTGTCTGAAATTTTTATTGGCAATAATTTTGTGCGAAAACCCGGACCGGCAATACCAATAGCATTATCTGTACGTGCAGATGCTGAACCCGAAACCATAATTCCGTGAGGATACTCATACCCGTTGGTTATTTCATTCCATTGGGGATTGCGGTCATTGTCGCCAAGATCCCATCCTTCAAAATTGTCAACATATCCGTCAAAATCGTTATCAATACCATCAAAGGGATCAGAATAATTATAAAAAACATTATCCATAAGATCAAAATTATTAAAGTCAATTCCAGTATCTGTGATGCCAATAATTATATTGCTATCTCCTTTGGATATATCCCAGGCATCAAAAGCTTTGATAATATCTAAATAATACTGACTACCTGTATTCGGATCATTGGGATTATAAAAAAGTTCAGGGAAGGATTCAATTTCTGCATATTCAAATATTTCTGAAGCAATTAATTTATTTAAATTTCTTTCAATATCAGAATTGGTATCAGATAATTCAATCCTGTAGATCAAACTCAGGTCAACAAGTTGATTTCCATTTTTATCATATATGGATTTGGGAGAACTGTGATTTTTATATATTTTTTCGATCTTTTTTATTCGAGTTTCGCCAAAAAATTGTTTAATCTGACCATCTATTATAAAATTTTGCAAATCTTGCTTTTCTTTATATTCAGGTTTAAATTTTAGGATTATTGTTTTTCCAGAATTGTTGTTTTGCTTTTTAGGTAGATTCTGACACAAACCAGAGATAAACGGGATAATTATTAGGATATTAAAAATTAGAAATTTCATTAGAATAAATTTAAATTAATGTCTGTTTTTCAAATTAAGGTCGCATGTTCCCGATCCCGATAGTCCCTATCCCGATAGCTATCGGTACTATCAGTATAGGGATCATGGGCATTTCACAGGAAAATAATTTTATTGTAAAAATAAACAATATATGGTAAAAACATTAATGATAACTGAATATTATATAAGAATTGAATAGAAAAAAACTCGACTTTCGTAATGTAAATATGTAAATAAATTTATAAGTCAGATGTATCTCTGATAAATTTTAATAAGGTTTTTGTTAATTCCAGAAAAATTATATGTAAATTTGAAAACTTATTTAATCCTGATAAACTATGAATTGTATTATTATTGACGATGATAAACTTTCCCGCAGAGTAATTGAAGAATTTGTTCAGAAAACAGATCAATTGAATCTGATAAATTCATTTGCTAGTGCTGTTGATGCAATAAATAATCTAAAATCGATTGATGTAGAAATTGATCTGGTGTTTTTGGATATTGAAATGCCTGAAATGTCAGGAATGGAATTTTTACAAAGCCTTGAGACATATCCTCAGGTAATAATTGTTTCGGGGAAGCAAGAATATGCTCTTGAAGCATTTGAATATGATGTCACTGATTATTTGCTTAAACCGGCATCATATGCACGTTTCTTTAAAGCCATTAATAAGGTTATAGCAAGGAAAGAAGAAAGTATAGGATTTAAAACTGCTCCTGCAAATGCTGATTTGCACGATGAAATTTTTATAAAAAGAAATTCTACATTGGTTCGATTGAGATATGAAGACATATATTTTATTGAAGCACTTGAGAACTATGTAACTGTCACAACTTTTGATGATAAATACACCATTCATTTTACTATGAAGTCAATTGAATCAAAATTACCTGCAAGAAAATTCAAAAGAGTGCACAGATCATTTATCGTAAACATAAATGCAATTAAAAGCATTGAAGATAATACAGTTATAATGCATTTAAAAAATGGAACAAAACTAATCCCAATTGGGAAATCCTATAAAGACACCTTATTAAACGATCTAAATCTGATATCAAAATAATTATTTTTTAATGGTTTATTAAGCACAGAAAATTATTCTGTGCTTTTTTTTATTTTAAAAGTCAGGATGCTTCCTAACAAAATACCATATAATATACTTATATAAGGATTTGATGTAACAGCACATGTCCCGCTTTTACATCCCACAAAATAATAATATACAAATCCGGCAACCCCTCCAATTACTACACCTGTTATCAGTCGAGTCCAAAGGATTTTATTGAAATATTCCTTTATATTCATGATTTTTAAATAAAATTTTTGCAAATTTACAAATAAATAAAGTATCGGATTAATTTAGTTTATGCAGACCAAAATAATTTTTAAATATTTATTGATCAAGATAATAGTTTTTTCACATCTTTTGGGATATTCTCAAAAGGATTCTGATTTTTCCAATATTTCTGAAATGGAAAATAAACTTTCTGAATTATTTGAAATTGTTTTTGCTAACGACAGTATAAAATTTTATCAACCTGACACATTAAAAATCAGGTTAAATAATGAAATAACAGAACTTTTTTCAGAAGCACTTAGTGACAATGCTTCCTTTGAATATAAATTCGATTCATTAAAGCATATTGGAGTAAAATATTCTGATGATAGCCTGCTTAAAATAATTACATGGAATCTGAAATTCAGCGATGGTTCTTATTCATATTATGGTTTTATTCAAAATAAAGATAACGATGAAATCTCAACGCATTTATTAATAGACAAATCTGAGGGGATTTCTGAACCAACAAATGCAATACTTACTGATACTAATTGGTATGGTGCATTATATTATAAAATAATCACTGCAAATTATTCCGGAGATACTTTTTATACTCTTTTGGGCTGGGATGGATATGATTATTTAACAACAAAAAAAATTATTGACGTACTGTATTTTTCAATAAACGGGGAACCTATATTTGGCAAATCTGTTTTTAAAATCAATAAACAAAAATTTAGCAGAATGATTTTCGAATATTCAGAAAAATCAGTTATGAGCCTGGTTTATGACGAAAATTTAAAGATGATTGTTTACGACTACCTGATGCCGTCTAATCCATCGTATAAAAATCAATATCAGTATTATGGCCCTGACGGGTCTTATGACGCATTATATTTCTCCGACGGAAAATGGTTGCATTACCCTAATATCGATATTTCAAAGCTCCGAAACACAGGATACCGGGCGGGAAAACCAAAAAAAGGAGATTATCAGCCAAAAAGAATTAATGACTAAATTAAAAAAAAGCTTTATTTTTGATATGGAGTTTGGTTCAGAAAAACCACTTATTTAATTGTAAAATTTAATATGTTAAATATAATGAAAAATCTGATTATTACACTCTTTGCTGTTTTTATTACTTCTCTAATATTGGCACAAAATTCTAATATAATAATTTTTACCAATGTAGATGATGCAAAATTTATTGCTAAAATCAACGGAATGGCTCAAAACGAAAAATATGAATCAAGTATCAATATTAATGGGGTTGAGCCCAAACCATATAAATTGTTCATTCAGTTTGAAAGTGCTGATGTAAAAACAATCGACAAAACTATTGATGTGGCACCTTATATGGAATACACTCTTGAGATTAAAGAAAAATCTGATGCTTCACAAAAAGCCGGAAAATTTGGAAAAACAATTGCTCGCGATCTTACATTCAGAGACAGAGATACTTCTGGCGTAATAGATTTATATACACTTGATGTAATCTCAATGAATCCCCTCAGAAAACCAAATGCTGATTCATATTCCACAAAAAACGCAGAAACTTCGGGCGATACAAACACAAATTTAAATACAGACGAAAATCCTGATACAAAAACATCCTACACTACAACCACCAATGTTTCGGGGAATCCAAATACCAGTACAGCAAATATGAATGTTAATACAGGAGGAGCCAATATCAGTTTAAACGTTTCGGGAAGTACAACCGGGACATATAACGAATCACATACAACCACCACTACCACTACAACCGGTACAACCGAAGCAGACCATTATATTATGCAGGGATATTCAGGTACGGTTGGTTGTCCCTGGCCTATGCAACCCAATGATTTTTCCGCTGCAAAAGGTTCTGTTGCTTCAAAATCATTCGAAGACAGCAAACTAACTGTTGCAAAACAAGTTGTTAATGCCAATTGTCTGTTTGCTGATCAGGTCAGGGAAATTATGATGTTGTTCTCTTTCGAGGATTCAAAACTTGATTTTGCCAAATATTCATGGCATAAAACTTATGACAGGGGCAATTATTTTAAGGTAAACGATGCTTTTGAATTCGAATCAAGTATTGATGAATTAAACAATTATATCCTTCAGAATCCCTAATTATTAATAAATGGCAAATATTAAAGACCAAAAGGTATATATATATTTAATTGATGATGATGAATTACATCTGAAAATTCTTCAGGGTAAGTTTGAGTCTTCGACTACATATGAATTAAAAGCATTTCAATCGGGTGAAACTTTTCTTGATTTTATATTAAAAAATCCTATCCCTAAAAATGTAATACCCATTGTCATTTTAGACTATTTTTTGCGATCGAAAGAAAACGAGGAAGCAAAAAACGGTGTGGAAATACTTAAACTTTTAAAAAATATAAACCCAAATATTGAAGTGATTATGTTATCTGCAATGGATGATGTAGATATTGCTACAGCAGCCATGCATTACGGAGCAGTGACATTTGTAAAGAAAAACGAAAACTCATTTACCCGTCTAAACAGTAATATACAATGGATAATCAGTCAGAAAGACTTTGAATCAAAGAAAAAAAGGCACAAACGCTCCCGAATATATTTTGTAATCGTTCTTTCGATCCTATTATTATTGACAGTACTGTTTTTTCTACCTGATTTATTAAAAAAATAATGACGATTTGTCAGTAATTTTATATTGGCACATGCTTTGAAAAGCCCGGCATTGTCAAATCAAAAAGATTATAACTATGCAAAAAGGTAATATTGGTGTAACTTCAGAAAATATTTTTCCGATTATAAAAAAATTCTTGTACTCAGAACAGGAAATATTTCTACGTGAGTTGATTTCAAATGCTATTGATGCAACACAAAAAATTAAAACGATAGCACGAACTGGTGATTATAAAGAAGAATTAGGCGATCTGACGATACAGGTAATCGTTGACAAAAAAAATAAGACAATAACTGTTTCAGATAAAGGAGTCGGAATGACCGACAAGGAAATGGACAAATATATCAACCAAATTGCTTTTTCCAGCGCAGAAGAATTCATTAAAAAATATAAGGACAAGACTTCTATAATCGGTCATTTTGGACTTGGTTTTTATTCTTCATTTATGGTTGCCGACAAGGTTGAAATAATAACAAAATCATATAAACGAGCAAAAGCTGTTAAATGGACATGTGACGGTTCTCCGGAATATTCTATGGAAGAAACCGACCGTAAAGAACGAGGTACCGATGTGATTCTTCACCTTGAAAAAGAAGCAAAAGATTATCTCGAAGATTATAAAATCAGTGAGTTACTCAATAAATACTGTAAGTTTTTACCAATTCCGATTGCTTTTGGGGAAGAAAAGGAATGGAAAGACGGGAAAGAAAAATCTACCGGAAAACCAAAAATAATTAACGATACAGAGCCTGCATGGACAAAAAAACCCACCGAGCTTAAAGAAGAAGATTACAAAGAATTTTATAAGAAATTATACCCGGCAGTTTTTGATGACCCTTTGTTCAACATTCATTTAAATGTTGATTATCCTTTTATGTTAACAGGAATTTTGTATTTCCCAAAAATCAAAAACAATTTCGAGATTCAAAAAAACAAGATACAATTATATTGTAATCAGGTATTTGTAACTGATTCTGTCGAGGGAATCGTGCCTGAATTTCTGACCATGCTGCATGGAGTTCTTGATTCACCTGACATTCCTTTGAATGTTTCGAGAAGTTATCTGCAGGGAGATCCAAATGTGAAAAAAATTTCAAGTCATATAACTAAAAAAGTATCTGACCGTCTTCATGAAATTTTTAAAAACAACCGCAAGGAATATGAAGAAAAATGGGATGATCTGAAAATTTTCATTCAGTATGGTATGCTTACTGAAGAGAAATTCTATGAAAAAGCAAAAGATTTTGTCATGCTGAAAAATACTGATGGAAAATACTTCACACTAGATGAATATAATGATATTATTAAAGGTGAGCAAACAGATAAAAATAAGAACATAATTCATTTATATACTACTGACGCTGTTGCTCAATACAATTATATACAAAAAGCAAAAGATAAAGGTTATGATGTGCTTATTATGGACGGACAACTGGACGCACATTTTATCAATCATCTGGAGCAAAAAATGGACAAAAAGCGATTTTCCCGCGTTGACGCAGATATTGTTGAAAAACTAATTGAAAAAGATGACAAAAAAGAATGCAGTTTGTCTGAAGAAAAACAAGAAGATATAAGAAGAGTAATTCTCTCAAATCTCTCAGAAGAGCAGACCTATTTTGTAAAGTTTGAGGATTTAAACGAAAATGATCAACCGATGGTTATTACTCAATCTGAATTTATGAGAAGGATGAAAGATATGTCTAAAATCGGAGGAGGAGGAATGGGCTTTTACGGAGAGATGCCAGATAGCTATAATCTTATCGTGAATGCAAATCATGATTTGGTGAAAAAAGTCGTGATTGATGCAGATAAAAAACTCGGTAAAAACATATCAGAACTTAGAGAAGAACTGAATGCTGTAAAAAAAGAGATTGATATCATTAAAAAACCACACGAAAAGAAAAAAGACGAAGAAATTCCGCAAACCGATAAAGATAAAATCTCAGATCTTGAAAAGAAACAGACTGAAATAAATGACAGGAAAAAAGAAATTCTGACTGTGTACGGAAAAGAAAATAAAATCGTGAAACAATTAGTTGATCTTGCATTTCTGGCAAACAATATGCTAAAAGGAGAAGACCTTACGAAATTTGTGAAACGAAGTGTTGAATTGATTAAGTGATATTTTTTTGTATGAAAAATCAGATTTAAATTATTTTGGATCAGATTTATTTTTTTCGAATTCAATTTTATCAAGTTGATCAATAATTTTGACTTTAATGCTGTCAAATGCAGCAATGTTTTCTTCTTTAATCGGATCAACAGGCGGAGACTCAACTTTTAATGGATCGACCGGTTGGCCATTTTTATAAAAACGAAAATCTAGATGAGGCCCTGTAGATAATCCGGAACTACCGACATAACCGATTACATCTCCTTGCTTTACAAAAATACCAGTACTAATATTTCCGTAATTTGATAAATGGAGATAGGCAGTAGTATATACACTGTTATGCTTGATTCTTACCATTTTTCCTGCCCCCCCGCTGTATCCCATAAAAATTACCTTTCCATCTCCTATCGATTGCACAGGAGTGCCAACCGGAGCAGAATAATCGACTCCATGATGGGGACGACGGATTTTTAATATGGGATGCATACGGCTACCTGAATAACGTGAACTGATTCTGCTGAATCTTAATGGTGCTTTTAAAAAGGCCTTTCGCAAACTATTTCCGTTCTGATCAAAAAAGCTTTCAACACTATCCTGTAAAAAAGGGATTGCGTATATAACCGAATCATTCTGATAAAAACATGAAGATAAAACATCTCCGGGCCCAATGGATTTACCATCAACATACTGTTCCTGATAAATCAGCTTGGACTTGTCGCCTTTCTGCAAGCCGAAAAAATCGATACTCCATGCATAAATTTCAGATAATTCAATTGCCAGCATTGGGTCCAGTTCATTTTTTTTCATCGCATTCCACAATGATGTTTCAATCTCCACAATGCCTGATTTTTCTTTGATAATAATGTCCTTTTTCTTTTTATAAACAGCAATTGAGTCGGAAAAATCAAAAACAACATATTCAACAGGAGAATGTTCGTAAACAAAATATCTTACAGGTTTTGTAGAATCCAATGGGAAAAAAAGTGTAAAAAACTGTCCCGACCTGATTTTTCTCAGATCAAATATACTATCAGACTTTTTAACAATTTCGTCTATTTGCTGATATGTGACTCCATAGAATAATAATAATTCAGATAAGTTCTGACCGGTCAATATTTCTCCGTGTTCAATCACAAATGAATCCAGAGGGATATCGTACATCTTAATTACCGGTTTTAAGGCCAGGCTATCAATGGAATTCTTATTTTTTATTTCTGTTTCGTTGTTACAACAATTAAAGTATAATAAACATATAATAAAGAATAAATATTTTTGAATATACCTGTCGATTAATAAAATTATTCTGTATTTTTTCATAACCACCGGCAAAGATATTCAACTAATGAAGATATGCAAGTGATCAATTTAAATAAACAAAAAGAGCATTCTGACAAACAGAATGCTCTTTTTGTATTTCACTATAACAGAAAATATTAATAAACAAACATTGCGTCACCATAAGTACCAAATTTATACTTTTCTTTAATTGCCACATCATAAACTTTAAATAACAAGTCGAATCCGGTAAAAGCAGAAACCATCATTAGTAAAGTTGAATAAGGCAGATGAAAATTTGAAATCATTCTGTTGGCAACACTAAAATCGTATGGAGGAAAAATAAATTTATTTGTCCATCCTTCGTATGATTTTAAATGTCCTGCAGTTGTAACAGAACTTTCCAAAGTACGCATAACAGTAGTTCCAACAGCACAGACATTTTTCTTTAAATTCTTTGCCGTATTTACAATATTTGAAGCGCCTTCGGTAATCAGAATTTCTTCGCTGTCCATTTTGTGTTTTGTTAAATCTTCAACGTCAACAGTTCTGAAATTGCCAAGACCGACGTGCAATGTAATTTCAGCGAACTGTACCCCCTTTATTTCCAGCCGTTTCATTAATTCTCTACTGAAATGTAATCCGGCAGTCGGAGCAGCAACAGCTCCTTCGTGTTTTGCATAAATAGTTTGATACCTGTCGTGGTCTTCGGGTTCAACTTTTCTTTTAATAAATTTTGGAAGAGGAGTCTCCCCAAGCATATATAAAGTCTTTTTAAAATTTTCATAGTTTCCGTCAAATAAAAAACGGAGAGTTCTGCCTCTTGAAGTTGTATTGTCAATAACCTCAGCGACAAGCGAATCGTCGTCGCCGAAATAAAGTTTATTCCCTATTCTGATCTTTCTTGCAGGGTCAACCAACACGTCCCACAGTCGCATGTCTTTATTGAGTTCCCTAAGTAAGAAAACTTCAATTCTGGCACCCGTTTTTTCTTTATTTCCATACAATCTGGCCGGAAAAACTTTTGTGTTATTAAAGACCATAACATCTTGATCGTTAAAAAAATCAATGACATCTTTAAACATTTTGTGTTCAATCGTTCCTTTTTGTTTGTTAACCACCAATAATCTTGACTCGTCCCTGTTTTCATGTGGATATAAAGAAATCAGTTCCTCGGGTAAATTGTACTTAAATTGTGATAATTTCATAATAATGTTGAATAATTTAGTTCATTAAAAAGCCATTTTTTATACGAAAAATTAAAAAATATAGTTACAAATCAATCAATGTTTTTTTCAAATTCTCTTGTAGTAATCGCATTATCAAGACAATAATTTCCAACTTTTGTCCTGATCAAGCCGGAAAGATATGCTCCGCTATTTAATGCTTTTCCAATATCAAAAGCTAGAGAACGAATATATGTTCCTTTACTGCATTTTATTTTTAACTTGATTTCAGGAAAATTATTTTCTATTAAACAGATTT
>JBDRPR010000344.1:0-2743 GCA_043826845.1 Bacteroidota bacterium | reverse complement strand
AGTGACAACCTTTCAGATATAAAAAGCTCTGTGTATTCAACAGAAGCTGCTTATGAAAGAAAAATTAAAGTTATTGCCATAAGTCTTGAAAGAAAAAAAGACTGATTTTTCCGTTTATATTTTATGATTAATATCGATTGGAACCTTAATAATCAAACGGATTGTTTATATTTTAGTGTATCCTTCTGATTTTGTCAATCAGTATAATACTGACTGACTAACAAGATAATTAAAACAACTCGCTTCGCTTTTGTTATAAAACTTTTTAGCCGTTGGCATTAACCAAACCAGCCAAAAGATTTCATTTTATTCATCTTGATAGCGGTTTGGTATAATATGTCTAAAATAGAAATAATAGAATTGACGAAAAAAGGAGAAAACATAAAAAAAGCGGAACCAATTAGTTCCGCTTTTAAATTAAGTTTATATAAGATTACTCTATTATAAGTTTCTTTTTAATATCATTTACATTTACAATATAAACTCCTTTTGTCAAATCAGACATGTCAAATGTGCTGAAATTTGAATAAATTTGATCTATTATAATAATTTCACCAACTAAATTATAAACTGCAATAGTGGTGTTATTGTCAAATTCAGGAACATAAATTGTGAATTTACCATCGTTTGGATTTGGGAATACATTAAAATCACCTTTAACAGGTTGTAATGCATCTACTGAAATAATTATATCATCAGTTATTGCTCTTATATGATAGCTTAATGGTGAATCATTAACCCATGAAGCACCATCATGAAAGAAAGAACCATCAAATCCACCTAATGTATCATAAAGGAATGTACAAGTTCCTGATGGAGTTTCAAATCCGATATAAACGGTATTAAGTAATCCTGACAGTTGAGCAGAATATGGTCTTAAATCAACTGCTGTCCAAGCTGCAAGGTCAGCAGCATTTGCTTCCGGAGTGACAGTAAATGGAGTTATTAATTCAGCGCCGGGCATTCCTGTTCCGTCATCAGAAAGAATATGAACTGTAATATTATCATTTGCTACTCCTGTATAATAATTCCTAATTAATGCAGTAACCAATTGTGTTGTACCTGCGAACTCAATTCTTTTAGCAATAGCAGGATATCCAGTACCTAAGCCATTTACTTCTGCATAATAATTTGGATTTATATTGTCAAATGTAAAGTAATTGCCTGCAATATAAATAAATGTATCTGTTTCTGACTCATAAGGAGTTGGTGTGACAGTATCAACAGCTTTTATCCAATATTTAACAATAGCTCCTGCTAATTGAGCTGGTATTGTATAAGTATAATCATTACCTGAAACAAAAGTCCCTGGAATATCTGTTTGTGCTGCTCCGTCAACTAAGTAACTTAACGTAGTGGAAGCTACGCCTGTCATATCCATAATTGTTGCATTAACAGTTATATCTAATAAAGTTGCTTCATAAAAAACAGGAGGATTAGTAACCATTACCAACGGCCCTTCAATATCTTGATTTAATGAGGTAATTGCTCTGAAATGATAATCATCAGATGGGTTTGCAGACCAAGCTGATCCATCAAAATAATAAGAGCATCCAAATGATCCTGGCTGTGTAATTGTAGTATTAGCTTTACCAGAAGGAACAATAAATCCAATATAGTAAGCACCTGTTAAGCCTGAAAGTTGAGCAGAATATGAACGAAGATCTATTCTTGTCATTGCACTTGTATTTGATAAAGTTGCTTCAGGAGTTACCATAAATGGAGTAATTACATCAGCACCAGGTAAACCTGCATTGTCAGCCCAAACATGTACTTCGATATCATTATTTGGATTTGAATTATCAGTATAGTTTCTTAAACATAATGCCACAAGATCAGTATTTCCTAATGAAACTTTCACTGCAGCACCATCAGCAACAGTACTTGCTGATGCTGGTCCCATGGAAGTGTAAAAATCCACTACTCCATTATCACGAATGATATGATTCCCTGCTATATATTCTTTTGGATTTGTTTCAATTTCGTTTGGTGTAGTATAAGCATCCTGTGCATATATTGTATACTCAACCCAAGCACCAGGTGTTTGAGCAGGAATAGTATATTCATATAAATTTCCACTAATTAATGCTCCGGCAACTGCAGTTTGAGGAGTACCATCAACATCATATCTTACTTCAGTAGCATTTATTCCTGAAAAATCTATTACCTGAGCAGTAATTACATGGTCTCCCAACGAACCTTCGAAAAATGGAAGAGCATTATGTATAATCAAAGGAGGTGAATTATCAACTGTAGAAGTTGAAATTTCAAAATCATCAATATACATTCCATCTACAACATAACCAACATCAGTAACAAAATGGAACCGAACTTTCACATTTGAATTACCAGTAAAACCTCCTAAATCATATGTATATTGAACCCATGGAGTTAATGCAGCTTCTGTATCGAAAGTTGCAATTGTGGTAAATGACACAAAATCGTCAGTTGAGACATCAACATACATATAATCAAAACCGGATTCAATAGACATAATTGCCCAAAATGAAAGCGAAGCAGATGGAACTGCTGATAAATCAACACCTGTAGCCATTGTTGCTGTCGAATTCACATTATTAAGATAATTTCCACTAGGGCTGTCTGTTAATGAATTTGATGCTGAATAGGATTGTGCAGTTGTTAATCCCCATGCTCCTGTCAATGTCCAGTTAGTTGATCCTGATTCAAAGTCATCAGAAAAAACAACTTGTGCATTAGCATTATACCCAATAAACAGCAAAAC
>JBDRPR010000343.1:0-13989 GCA_043826845.1 Bacteroidota bacterium | reverse complement strand
TCAATGTGCAAATCGGCAACGATTTCTTCTTTCATAGTGAAAATCTGTTCGGTCAATATTTTCATTAATCTGGCTTTATGTCCTATTTCTTCTTTTGCAAATTGTTCAAATATTGATTTCATTTCTTCATTTCGGGCATTTTTTGCCAGATCAGTATAAAAATCAATTGCATTTTGCTCATTTTGAATGGCAAAATCTAAAATATCATTTGTATTCTCAAAATTCTTCATTTTTCTTATTTGTTTGTAAATGCATTTTTAAATTCTTCCTCAAATTGTTTTACTATATAATCACAGCCATATTTAAACCAACGCTGATTATTGTCTGATTGTGTATGTAATAATTCAAGATTATCCTTGTTTTCAGCAGGAAACAATTTAACTGCTTCTTCAAAGGCTTCCCAAATATTACTTATCCCACTTACCCCAAATTTATTTAATAAATCAATAAATTGCTCAGGTACAGTTTTTTCAACTTTTGAATCAATTTTTTTATCAAAATTCCGAATTACTCTCTGAGTATTTGTAAAACTTCCACCAGTCTCAATATGCAGAGATGCAGGAAGAATTAAATCTGCTTTTTCAGCAGTTTCAGTCATAAATAAATCCTGAACAAGTAAAAATTCTGATTTACCCAACCATGAATTCGTCGCACTTTTATCAACTGCACATCCGATAGGATCCTCTCCGAAAATAAAAATGTTTTTATGTTTACCGGCTTTTAAATTTTGACATTGACATTCACCTGTTCTGCTTAAATTTGAAGCTTTCCAAATGGATTCCATTTTATTTACGAATTGCTCTTCAATTTTTTGCTGCCCTGGTCCCATTATCGGCAAAATCCCCATGTCAAATAATCCTTGTGAATTATTTTTCTCTTTCAATGAGATAATTCCATTAGAAGTTTTGCCAAGTTTGCCAGTAATCATTGCGAGATTTCTGATTTCTGCAGAAGTATTGGATGAAATTTCCTTTTCCGAAAATATCAAGACTGCATTTATCTCATTATTATAGTCAATTGCAAATTCTTCAATTGTTTTTTTGTCAACACCGCTTTCATTAATTAAAGTATTATAATTTTCAATCAGAAGATTTTGTTTATATTGATCAAATCCTGCAACATTATCGTTTATAAATAGTTGATTTTGCAATTCACCTGATAAAATAAAATGATTTATTGCTTTAATAAAATGATAATAAGATTTTATTATTAATGAAGTGCTTGCTTTATAAAGCATTTTGCTTTCGGGATTGGTCGAAACAACTTCAACAGGAATATGATTTACAAATGATGTATTGAAAACCATAAAATTAACAAAGGAGTTGTCGATATTTAACTCAGAACCTATAATATAAAATTTACTTGCACCTTTTATTTGGTCAAATGGGACATTTTTAACCGAATTATTTTTATATCTGTTTGCTTCACGGTCAAAATAATGAAAACTGGCAATATTATTTGTTTTCACAGCAGCACGTACAAATTTTTGAGCAAGATAGAGTTCTTCATTTGTAAGCCTTGCTCCTGCATAGAATATGTTCTCTTCAGGAGTAACAGATTTGATTTTACTTTCTATTATTGAGTATGCATCTTCAAATCCGATTTCAACAAATTCCCCGTTTTTCTTGAGCAAAGGTTTTGTTATTCTATTATTGTCATTATAATAATTATAGCCGAATTTTGCCTGTCGGCTGATATTACCAGAGTTATTAATAATTCCTGATCGTCCTGTTGCCCTCATGATATATCCGCCTTTATGATGCAGATTAATTTCAATTCCCTCTGAACTATAATTGTCAATTGTTTCAATAGTATCAAGCATAACAGGTCCAGGTTTGAATTTGACATTTTCAGACATAGCTGCTGTAGGACAGGCAGAAATGCATAATCCACATGATTCACAAGTTGTTTCGGCTAATGAATCGCCAAGAGAAGGGGCAACATATGTGTCAAAACCACGGTTAACAAGACCTATAGCATTTGCACCGACTATTTCCTTACAAACACGAATACATCGTGAACATAAGATACATTTGTTGTTATCTATTTCAATATAGGGGTGTGAAAAATCTACCTGATAATTTTTAAACTCTCCCTCATAATGATTTTGTTCGGCATTATATTTTGTTGCGTATTTTTTTAGATCACAAGTAAAATATTCAACACAACCGCACTCGAGACATCTGTTTGCTTCGTTTTTTGCAATTTTTTCATTACTGTAACCAAGCTCAACTTCTTTAAAATTTACACGGCTATCAGGATCCATAGTTGGCATCTCCTCTCGAGCCTGTTTTTGATACCTGTCAACATAATCATCAGATTTTTGTTCTGCGAAATGATCTTTTTTGCTGATAAATTCTTTCGGGAATGGAGAAAGTTCTTCATTCAATAAAAACTGATGACAACTTCTTGAAGCAATTTTTGCCTGTGCAACAGCTTCAATAATAGTGGCTGGTCCTGTAACACCATCTCCGGCAGCAAAAATCGACGGAATTCCGGTTTGAAGTGTTTTAGGGTCTGCATCAATATCTCCCCATTTTGTAGCTTTTAATTTGCCATTTTTTGAATATTGATTTATATCAGCAAGGAAATTTATATCAGTTTTTTGCCCTATTGCAGCAAGAATGTAATCCACTTCAAGATCAAATTCAGATCCTTCAATAGGTACTGGTCTTCTTCTTCCTGAACTGTCGGGCTCTCCAAGTCCCATCTTTAATAATGTAACTGATTTTAGTTTGCCATCAGAATCTTTATTAACCATCACGGGATTATGGAGAAACATATATTCAACTCCTTCAAGTTTTGATTCATGGATTTCAATTGGATTTGCCGGCATCTCTTTTTCAGTTCTGCGATAAACAACTTTTACATCTGTACTGTTGCACCTTAATGATGTTCGACAACAATCCATTGCTGTATTTCCACCCCCAACAACAATCACTTTTTTACCTTTAAAATTATAGCGTTGTCCTGTCATTTCCATATTTCTTAGAAAATCAATCCCTGAAAAAACACCTTCAGCTTCTTCTCCTTCACATCCAAGCAATGTTCCGCGTTGTGATCCAATTGTAAGAATTGTTGCATCATAATTTTCTGATACTTCTTTATAACTCAGATTTTCTCCTAATTTTTTGTTATAAAAGATGTTTACACCCAAATCAGTTATTCTCTCTACCTCTTTATCCAAAACATCATTTGGTAAACGATATTCAGGAATCCCAAACCTAAGCCAGCCACCTGGTTTATTATTAGCTTCATATATATCGCACTGATGTCCTTTTTGTTGTAAAAAATAAGCAGCAGAAAGTCCACCGGGACCAGCTCCGATAATAGCAATTTTTTTCCCCGTTGAAGGTGCAATAACTGGTTTATAATGTTCATTTTGAATTAAAAGATCCTGATCTGCAGCAAATCTTTTCATATAATCAATTCCAACGCCTGTTCCTTCTTCTAGTAAATTTCTGCGACAGGCTGCTTCACAAGGACGAACACAAACCCGACCGCAGATTGCAGGCAATGGATTATCTTGTTTTATTAATGCAATAGCTTCACTATATAATCCTTTTTCTATCAAAGATATATATCCCTGCACGTCAACACCGGCAGGACATTTGCTTTTACACGGACCAATACAATCTGCATAGTGATTACTGACTAATAAGTCCATAGCTGTTTTTCTTGCTACACAAACTTTTTCAGATTCGGTTTGTATATTCATTCCCTCAGCAACTCTTGTTGAACATGAGGGTTGCAATCCTTTAATCCCCTCAATTTCCACAACACATACATAGCATGATGAATATGGTTCAAGTCTTGGGTCATGACACAATGTCGGAATATCGATACCATTGCTTTGGGCAACTTTATGTATAAATTCTCCTTTGTTGGCTGTAACATGTTTTCCGTTGAGAATTATATTGACTTTTTCGTTCATTTCTTTTGATTTCTTAATGTTAATAAATAAAATTTTTATGAAACACTAATTGCTTCAAACTTACATCTTGTATAACAATCACCGCATTTGATACAAGCTTCCTGGTTTATAAGATGAACTTGTTTTTTCTCCCCTGTTATCGCAGATACAGGGCATTTTAATGCACAAATAGTACATCCTGTGCATTTCTCGGGGTTTATCTTATATGTCAGCAGTTTTTTACAATTTAAAGCGGGGCATTTTTTATCCCGGATATGAGCTTCATATTCATGTCTGAAATATTTTATTGTAGTTAAAACAGGATTAGGAGCTGTTTGTCCAAGCCCGCATAGAGAACTGTTTTTTATTTGTTGTGCCAGTTCCTCGAGTTTTTCAATATCTCCCTCTTTGCCTTCACCTTCTGTGATTCTTGTCAGAATTTCAAGCATTCTTTTTGTTCCGATCCTGCAGAATGTACATTTTCCACAAGATTCTTTTCTTGTAAAGTCAAGAAAAAATCTGGCTATATCAACCATACAGGTTGTTTCATCCATCACAACCATGCCTCCTGATCCCATAATGGCACCGGTTGCAGTTACTTTATCATAATCAACTTCAGTGTCAACTAAATGTTTTGGGATACAACCACCTGAAGGACCTCCCAGTTGAACTGCTTTAAATTCTTTTCCGTTTTGAATTCCTCCACCCAGATTGAAAATAATTTCCCTTATAGTCATTCCCATAGGAACTTCAACCAATCCTCCATGATTAATTTTTCCGGTCAATGCAAAAACCTTTGTGCCTTTGCTTTTTTCACTTCCATATTTATTATATGATTCTGCACCGTTTTCTATAATATAAGGTATATTGGCGAAAGTTTCAACATTATTAATGTTGGATGGTTTTTTCCATAACCCCGACTCAGCAGGAAATGGAGGTCTTTTTCTTGGCATTCCTCTTTCTCCTTCAATAGATGCCATTAATGCTGTTTCTTCTCCACAAACAAAAGCTCCAGCACCTTCTTTAACATATATATCAAGATTAAATCCCTTTATTCCACATATGTCGTTTCCAAGATACCCCTTCTCACGAGCTTGTTTCAATGCAATATTCAGTCTTTTTATTGCAAGAGGATATTCAGCCCTGCAATATATTACTCCAGCATCAGCACCGATAGCATATGCTCCGATAATCATTCCTTCTAATACAGCATGAGGATCTCCTTCGAGTAATGACCTGTCCATAAAAGCTCCAGGATCACCTTCATCTGCATTACAAATTATATATTTATGATCTGATTTGTTATTATTTGCAAATTTCCATTTTAATCCGGTAGGAAATCCTCCTCCACCTCTGCCACGGATCCCTGAGTCTAAAACAGTTTGTATAACCTGAAGATCAGTCAATTTTTCAGAAGCTATCTTCTTAATAGCATTATAACCGCTTCGTTTTTCATATTCTTCGATGTGCTCTGGGTCTATATAACCACAATTTCTAAGCGCGATTTTTATTTGTCCTTTAAAAAATACGTTGTCCTTTGTTTCAAACAAATCAGTTTTTACTACATAGCCTTTTATCGGATTGTTATTATTTATGTGCTCTTCAAGGATTTCAACTACTCTTTTCTCATCGATTTCTCCATATAAATACGATCCTGTATCATCAATAACTTCAACCAGAGGCTCTCTGAAGCACATACCGATACAACTTGTTTTTTTTAATTCAAAATCCAGATTTTCAGCTTTTTTTATAGCTTCTATCTTATTGTATATTTTGTTGGCTCCGGCAGCAATTCCGCAACTACCTAATCCGACAATTACCTGTTTTTTCATATTAAATTATTATTAATGAATTAAATCAACGGTTAATTACTCTCAGCAATTCTTATATCTTTTATAATCTTTACTGCATCACTTCCCTTTAATTTTCCGGAAGTATTTTCTCCAATCATCATAACCGGAGCCAAGGAACAACATCCAAGACAAGCAACCGATTCTAATGTAAATAGTCTGTCTTCAGTAGTTTCTCCGTCTTTTACTTTTAAGAATTCTTTTATAGCATCAGTAATAGAATCAGCATTCTGGACATGACAGGCAGTCCCATGGCAAACTTTAATGATATGCTTGCCAACAGCTTTAAGTCTGAATTGGGCATAAAATGTAGCCACACCGTACATGTCATTTAATTTCAGTCCTGCTTCCTGATTAAGTTTCAAAAAAGCTTCACGTGGAATATACCCATATAACTCCTGAACTCCTTGAAGAAGTGGAATCATATTACCTTTTGACCCTCTATATTTATTAATTAAAGGATCAACTAAGTTCAGATCGACCTGGTCAATAATTTCTCCGGTAACCGAGTCCTTTTTTAGTCGTTTTACTCGCATTTTAGATTTGTTAAGTTTATTATCAATAAATCGGTTTTAAAATTACCAAAAATATTTTTACTTTTTCATTGATTGTTTTCAAATTCGAAACTACTATTATTCAATATGATATAAAACATATTTTTTTAATGAATTTTAAGTTTTTTTTTGTTTTTACAGTCTGCTAACTATGAGGAAGAAAAACCAAATAAATTTATTTCGAATTAAATTTATTAATTATTTTCGCAGGATATGATTCTGCTTAAAAACATAATTAATTTTTTTAATTATCGGCTTCCTGCAAGTATCCTGATTTGTTGTTCAACATATTTTTCCATTGAAACAAATCTAAATTGCCAAAATGATACAATTAATAAACGCAAATTATTTTATATGCTTTCCGGTGAGACTGTTGCGTACGGAGGCACTATGACCGGCCTTTATTACTTATGGTATAAAGATTATAATCATTCATCTTTTCATTGGTTTGATGATAGAAATGAATGGTTGCAAATGGATAAAGCAGGACATTTCTATACCTCATATTATTTTAATAAAGCTATAAGTGAAGGGTTTAAAATTACGAATATGTCAGCAAAACAATCTGTTATTTATGGATCGGGAATGAGTTTTGTTTTTATGTTGAGTATAGAAATTTTTGATGGATTTTCTGAAAAATGGGGAGCATCGGGATCTGATATTTTTGCAAATACCTTCGGGATAGGGTCTTTTGCATGCCAGGAATTTTTTTGGAAAGAGCAGAGAATTACACCAAAGTTTTCATATCATAATACTGTTTATTCACAATATAGGACAGATGCTCTTGGTGAAAATTTGATACAAAGATTGTTAAAGGATTATAATGGACAAACATATTGGTTGTCTTTTAATATTAAATCATTAACAGGTTTAAATTCAGCTCCTTCATGGTTGAATTTCGCATTCGGTTACAGTGGGGATGGTATGCTTGGAGGGAACAATAACTATTGGCCTGATATGCCTGATGATATTCCTGAATTTGAGAGAAAAAGACAATATTATTTTAGTATGGATTTCGACCTGACAAAAATTAAGACCAAATCAAAAATTTTAAAAATTGTTTTCACAGCTGTAAATACCGTTAAAATGCCATTCCCTGCGATTGAATTTTTCGATAATAAAATAAAATTACGACCTTTATATTTTTAATTATTTTATAGGTTTTAAATACTGATGATAAGCAAAATAGTATATCATTTCATTTACTTTGTCCGAAAGTAGAGATTATTTATACAGATCAAGATTTAAAATAATTGAGATAACTTAACCGGTGACCTGTGATCCGTAATAAAAAGATAATATAATCTTTTAATTACTGTTATTTATTGTCTGATAATTCAGGTATGGTAACATATCTACCATAACCACATACTTTTTTTCCGGAATCATCAATCCCGATATAATACCATAATCCTTTGCGTTCAACCAGTTCAGTATTGCTGATACTCCAGTTTGAAGGATCAACATATTCCTGATCTTTAATTAGATAAGCCCCTTTGCAATTCTCCCATGAAACAAAACTATCGCTTGTTTTTTTGAAATACCATTTTTCAAATTCCTTGGCTTTGTATGGCTTACTTGATAAATTTCCTAAAACCCATTCATTGTTTTTATAGTTATATGTACCAAATTCAATAATCTGAATATTGGAGTTTAAAGCTTTTACAGATGTATAATGACTCCATTTATATTTTGATGAATCAACATCGTGTATTTTTGCATAAATTGTATCAGGTTCATGCCTGACTTCAATTGCAACAGGCAGATTCCGTATTACTTCAGGAATGTTTTCATCGCCAGAAGTTTCTACAACTTCTGATGAATTTATTTCTTCATCACCCGTATAATTTTTGCAGGAATAGTAAATAAGGATTAAGGGAAAAAATAGAAACAGGAAAAATTTTCGCATTATTAATAAATGTTTCAACAAAAGTAGGAATTCTGTCTTAATTTTATTTGGAATTGTTAATAAAAAAAATATTCCATCAAAGAATAAAAATAATCACTAACATGTATAAAAACAGCATTATGCGAAATTCCTGGAATAAATTTCATTGCAGAGAGTATTTAATGGTTATAAAAAACGCAACCTTTAAGGATAACTTTCGTCTTATGAATGATGTTTTTTAAATCATTAGTAAAGATAAAATACTTGACAAAACATATAAATATCCATATATTTGCATGTTGAAACATGAAATAATTTTTTAATTACTTATAAATTTTTTACCATGAAAAAAACTTTTATTCTGATTTTATTAGTTGTTTTAGTTAATATGGCAGGTTATAGTCAGCAGGTCAAAAAACTAAATGAAAATAATCTTATTACAAAAGACAAAAATGAGCCTTCAGTTACTGTACATCCTACAGTGATTAAAACTGCAGTTGATTTTGGTATTACACCGCCTTTGAGGGATCTTGCTCCAGCCGAAGGACCAATGAGTGAAGAAGAATATAATGCAAATAAAGAAATTAAAGAATTACATGAAAGAGTATTAAACGCAAGTCTTAAGGACAGATTTTATCCATATCCTTCAGCGCCAGCTCCTGATCCGGTTTGGCAGAATACAATGGGTGAAAAGACTATGGATGAGACAAGGGCTCCTCTTTTGAATTTTGCCGGTCAGGCATCTCCATACATGCCTTCAGATTGTAATGGTGCAGCAGGGCCTAATCATTATATGCAGGGTGTAAATTCAACTTATGCAATTTATAACAAAAGTGGTGTACAGGTGGTAGCTCCGACAAATTTTAATACCTTGTTTTCTGGAGTTACTGGTTCGGGAAGTAATGATGGTGATATTATTGTGATGTACGACGATCAGGCAGACAGATGGTTTTGTGCTGAATTCTCAATTCCTGATCCAGGGAATGACTATATGCTTATTGCTGTTTCTACAACAAATGATCCGACAGGGACTTGGTATAAATGGTCTTTCGACGTGGATGATTTGCCTGACTATATGAAATTTGGTGTTTGGAGAGACGGCTATTATATGGCAGATAATAACAGTGTAGGTAATGATGTATATGTATTCGAAAGAAGTGTGATGCTGGCAGGTGGTGCCAGCCCACAAATGGTTGCTTTTAATAACCCAAACAGACCCGCTAGTGGCTTCCATTGCATTATGCCTCTTGATAATGATGGAACATTTGCTACTGTTGGAACTCCCGGTCAGTTTATTACTATTAATGATGGAGCTTGGGGCGGAAGTGATCAGCTATGGATTTATGAAGCAGATATTGATTGGGTTACTCCATCGAATTCAACCTTTGCAAGAACTCAACAGATAGGTGTTGCTGCTTTTGATTCGAATTTTGGAACTGATTGGGAAAATATTTCACAACAAGGTACAACACAGCAAGTGGATGCAATTCCTCAAATTCTTATGTTCAGAGCGCAATATAGAAACTTTGGAGGTTCTCAGGCAATTGTTTGCTGTCATACGGTTGACGTAGATGGGACAGATCATGCAGGAATTCGTTGGTACGAATTGCAGAATACAGGAACTACATGGAGTATACGTCAACAGGGCACTTATGGTCCTGATGCACATAGCAGATGGATGGCCAGTATTGCTATGGATGCCAACCATAATATAGGGATAGGTTATAGCATTTCCAGTTCAACTATGTATCCCGGAATAAGGTACTCAGGACAGACGGCAGCAGAAAATTCTTTGGCTTCAGGAATATTTGACGTTACAGAAGAAATAATTCAAACAGGTACTCAGTCTCAACCTACTTACGATAGATGGGGAGATTATAGTGAAATTTCCCTTGACCCGGCTAATGATATCACTTTCTGGTACACAGATGAATATTATAATAGTGGAAAGAAAACCAAAATTGCCACTTTCCAGTTTTCTCTATCAAAACCCTATACTAATTTTAAGCTTAATACCCCCATTACATTATTACAACCTGCCACTATTCTTACTGGAGATGTTGCAACTTATGTTGACCTGACTATTGGAAGTGTTGATAGCTGGTTATGGACTTTCCAGAGTGGTACACCAAACTCAGTTACTACACAGAATTCAGGTAACATTACATATAATACTCCTGGTTTATTTGATGTAACCTTACAGGCTACAAATGCTCAAGGAGATTCTATTCTTACAAAAGCTGATTATATCAGAGTTATTGATCCTTCATCATTGTTTTGTGATACTATGGTTCAGTTTTATGGAAATCCTTCCATTTATACTTCAGCAGATGGCTATGTCAGTGGAACAAATGAATACGATTGCTCAGCGATAGCTGAAAAATTTGATAACTATTATCCTTATAATAAAGTTACAGGAGGAAGATTTTTTTGGGCACAGGCTACAAATGGTACAAGTCCTGATGTTACTTTCGTAATCTGGGGTGATAACGGGTCAGGAAATCCTGGTTCTCAACTTGCAACTAAGACTGTAGCTCTATCAACTATTGTTAGTGATTATAATACAGATGGATACTCAGATGTTATGTTTGATACTGAAGTGATTCTTCCAACAGGAGCCTTTTTTATCGGATTCCAAATTCCTGGTGTTGCTGCTTCTGGAGACACTCTTGCCGTTGTGACAAATGATGATGGGAATGGCCCGGATAATACAGGTTATAGTTTATATTCCAGTTGGGAAACATATTCTGCATGGGGTATGTCTATGATGAATGCTATATTCCCGTTCGGATGCTATGACCCTGTAATTCCTCCTGTTGCAGACTTTGTCGGAGTTCCAACAACTATATGGGAAGGTAATTTCGTTACTTTTACTGATCAATCTTATGGAAGTACATCTACTTCATGGGACTGGACTTTTAATGGAGGGACACCTTCTTCTTATTCTGGACTAACTCCACCCATTATTACATATAACACGGCAGGACTTTATACAGTTGAACTTACCGTTTCCAATACAAATGGTTCAGATACGGAAACTAAGGTTTCATATATTACTGTAAATGATCCATCAGCTTCAGTTTGTGATACAATAAGGTGGCCATGGATATATAGTTCAATAATGTATGTATATGGTACTCCTTCATCTGCAGTTGCAGGAAATAATGTTGATGGCGATAAGGCAAAAGCTGATTATTTTTTACCTGATGAGTTTTCACCATACCAAAAACTTGACGGTGCATTATTCCTTTTTGCTGATGCTCTGGATGGTGGAGCAACTACAAATATCACTTTTGCATGCTGGGATGGTTCTTCTGGAACTCCAGGTACTCAATTAGGGACAAAGGTTATTCCTTATTCAACTATTGTGACTGATGTCGGAAATTCAGATTACACTTATGTGCAGTTTGATACTCCTATTGATATTACCGTACCATATTTTCTTGGAGTTATATTACCTCAGAGCAATGGCGACACACTTGCACTTTACACTACAGCAATTGATGAAAATATGCCCAATACAGGATGGTCACAGGCTAGTGATAATTCATGGAGTGGATATAATACTCTTTTTGGAGTTTCTTTAACACATCAGATACACCCGATAATGTGTACTGACCCAACTGCACTCCCAATTACTGATTTTACAGGATCACCTTTACTCTTAGGTCCGACAGAAACGGTTGAATTTACAAATCTTTCAATTGGTGCAACAAGTTATTCATGGGAGTTTTTTGGTGGCACTCCTTCTTCATCAACTGATGTCTCTCCTATTGTCCAATATAATAATATCGGAGTGTATCCTGTTAAACTAACTTCGTCGAACGTTGCAGGGACTGATGTTGAAATAAAAAATGCATATGTGAATGTTACTGTTTGTCAAACAGTTCAAGTGGATATTACTACGGATAATTATGGTGGAGAAACAACATGGGATATAGTTAATGATGCTGATCCGGGTACAATATTATTCTCCGGAGGACCTTATGACGCAAATACAAATTATATTGAAACTTTCTGTCTTGAAGAAGGATGTTATACTTGGACCATTTATGACGCATATGGAGATGGAATATGCTGTGCTTACGGCACGGGGTCTTTTTCCGTCGACAACCTTACAGATCCTCAGAACTATGGAACCGGTGGCACCTTTACTACTGAAGATAATGTTAGCTTCTGTATTACTCTTCCACTTGCTCCACCTGTTGCATCATTTTACTCTAGTACAATGAATGGGTGTTTAGGGTCATCTATTGACTTCTTTGATGCCTCTGCAAATATACCAATATCATGGAGTTGGACATTTAATGGTGGTACTCCTTCTACTTCCACAGATGAAAACCCAACCGGTATTGTGTACAATACTGCAGGAACTTATGATGTATCCCTATATGTTACAAATCCTCAAGGAAACGATAATGTTACATATACAGATTATATTACTATTGCAGATCCACCTTCAATAAACATGAGTGGAACTAATGAAACTTTTGCAGGTGCATGTGACGGAACTGCCACAGCAACTCCTTCAGGCAATTCGCCCTTTACTTATCTTTGGGATGTAACAGTACCGGGTACTGCTATATTTAATGGAGTTGCAGGGGGCTATAACGAATCTGCAACGACTTACTTTAATAATACAGTGTCAGGTCTTAATACTACTCAATTGGATGGTACTGACTTTGCCGTCAGCAGAGTCTGTATGGATATATCTCAGGACAGGGCACAGGATCTTGATTTGTATTTATTGTCTCCAGACAATACTTCGGTTGAATTATCAACTGATAATGGAGGGACAAATGATAATTATGCAAATGTTTGTTTTGATATGTCAGCGGCAACACCTATTGAAGGTGTACTTACAGCGCTTTCTGGAGACTATAGACCGTCACAACCTTTAACCAACTTTCATAATAATCAGAATCCAAATGGATTGTGGAGATTACGTGTAACAGAAGATTCTCCAACGGGGAATGGTGGTAACATGGTCAATACCTGGTCTATTACATTTAAAACTTTAGATGGACTTACATCACAAACAATAACAAGTCTTTGCAATGGAACTTATAATGTGACAGTTACAGATGTTTATGGTTGTACAAATACCGATCAGATTACATTGCCTGTTGCTACTGCACCTGTTGCTGATTTTAGTGCATCATCTACTTCTATATGTGTTGGTAGCCCAGTTAATTTTACAGATCTGTCAACAAATAATCCTACAAGTTGGTCTTGGACATTTACCGGTGGGACACCTGGGACAAGTACACTGCAGAATCCAACTGGTATAGTATTTAATACGGTTGGGGTATATACAATTTCTTTGACTGCTACTAATGGGTTTGGTAATGATACAGAGACTAAAACAAATTATATTACAGTCAATGCATTACCAATAGCAGCAATTACTCCAGCAACAGCAACAATATGTGCCGGATCAAGTGTGACATTAACAGCTTCAGGTGGAGGCGGTGCAACTCCTTATAACTGGAGTACCGGTGCAACTACAGCAACGATAACTGTAAGTCCTGCAATAACAACAACTTATACTGTAACTGTAACCAATGCAGCAGGTTGTACAGCAACAACAAGCAGAATAGTAACAGTAAATACATTGCCAACTGCAACAATAACTCCTGCAACATCAACAATATGTGTCGGAGCAAGTTCAACATTAACAGCTTCAGGAGGAAGTGGAGCAACTCCTTATATCTGGAGTACTGGTGCAACTACAGCAGCAATAACTGTAAGTCCTGCAACAACAACAACTTATACTGTGACTGT
>JBDRPR010000342.1:0-14782 GCA_043826845.1 Bacteroidota bacterium | reverse complement strand
CTATCAGCGCAGGCATAAAATTTATTATTCAAATTATCATATACTATTAAAGTCTGCTCTTTATCAACCATATTGGTATAAATTTCCTCAACTTCAACAACCGTAAATTTATATGCTGCTCCTTCTTTCAGGTAGGGATGTTTGGGTTCAAGAAACAATTTACCATTGCAATTAATTCTGTCAATTTTAAAATCAACTGTTTCGCCTTCTTTAATGTTTGAATAGTCTTTATAATATGTTTTCAGCATAAGATGTTTTTTCTCATCCGGAGCCTGCAAAACAAAGTACTCCTTCTCATCAGGAAGCACTACAGTTTTAAGAATTTTAAAAGGATAATAAAGCCCTTCTTCAAACATAATCTGAAATTAATTCTGCAAATTTAGCAAAATTAATTCTGAGTGAACCATGCACTAATCAATAACCAGTTTAACAGTTCCAACTGTCGTTTTTTGTCTTCTGTCTATTAATTTACCAAGATAGATGCCTTTAGTCAGGTTGGTTTTGTGTATTTGAAGTTTATTCGATTTTATTGCAGAATATCGTTTTACTTCACTACCAAGCAAATTATATATTACAAAATCATGCTCTCCTTTTAGTGATTCCGAAAACTCAACAGTTGTATAATCTTTAAAAGGATTGGGATAAACATTTATTATCAATCCTTGTTCAATTTCTGAGATCCATACTGTATTATGAATATAAACATCAGATAAAGCAGAACAACCATTGCTATCTGTTACAAGAACTGTGTAATTACCGTCAACTAAAGGATAATAAGCACTATCTGTTGCCCCAATTATTATTGTATCATTTAAATACCATTGGACATTATCAGATGTAGAGGCTATCAGTAATGTATCTGATAAATAAATATCAGATGCAAGGGGTGAAATATAACATTCAATTGTATTTAATACATTATTGGTAACAACAGCAGGATTGCAATCAAAAAAGATATTTGCATTATTTTGTATTTTTGTATTTGGTAAAACAGTCGAGTCAATTGCCATTCTGTATTTTACAAAGCCTTGACTTTCTATAAAATTCGTAGTACTATCCGGCAACATTATACTATCAAATTGAATTACTAACCATCTGTTTTGTTCAATATACACATCAACAGAATGATGGCTAGTTCCTAATAATTGAATACTTGAAATATCAATATTAGGATCAATCTGGTCGCGTATTTTTACATTTATTGCTGTATCATTTCCTGTATTTTGGAATCGTACTGTATATTCTAAAATCTCGTCTTTGCTTATTATTCCTTCTAGACCTGTTCCAGTTGGAGAAACAAGTTTGTCATTAGGGTCATAAGAGCAAGTTAATATTTCAAATAATGTATCTGTAAATAAATGTAACCCTGTTATATCTGTAGTATAAATATTTACAATTGAGGTCAAAGTATCTCCCACACTATTAAAATCAGGAGTATGTACAACAAGGGGAATCATTCCTTCAGCGAAATAGTTTAATGTGTCAAAACTCCAATAAATATTTTGACCAATAATTGAGTCGGGAGTTATAGTAGAAGAAATATAAGTAATTTGGCTGTCTAATATTAATTCAACTACCCCAATAGGTTCTGTTGTTCCAAAGTTAATATAATTTATCCAATAGTTAACATTATTATCACATCCTTGTTGACCACTTGTTAAGGAAGTTATTATTTCTGTTATTATTGTATCTGGATAGAAACCAAAGTATAAACTATCGACTAATGGATTACTACTTGTTAGTATAACATGAAATGCAGAAGAATCAGTTGTTAGTCCCCAATAATTCACATTATTATAAGTTAAAATATAAGCTCCTGTGTCAGTTGCAAACCAAAATTCTCCTGTTGAATTTAAAAAACTCGCAAGTTCGTTAGGGTTGAGTTCTGTTTGAATAAAGCAAAGTCCATTTTCTAAACTGTCTTTTTGTCCATTTTGATTTTCATCATGAAAGCACATCCCTTCTATTTTATATGGTGCATTGTATATAAAGTTTTCATACCATGCAATTTTACCATCCTGTGATGAAGCAGATAATACATCATTATCTCCATCTCCATCAATATCACTAGCAAAAACTGATTGTGCATAATTTGCTGTCAAAGTAATTACTTGCTGAGAGCCAAAATTACCATTGCCATCAATATTTTCGTACCAAGCAATTTTATTATCCCATTCAGAAGCAGAAAGAACATCATTATCTCCATCATCATCAATATCACATGAAAAAACTGAAGTTGCACACTCTGCAGATAAAGAGATTATTTGTTGTGCGCCAAAAGTCCCAGTTCCATCAGTATTTTCATACCATGCAATTTTATTATCACTCCAACTAGCAGAAAGCACATCATTATCTCCATCGTTATCAATATCACAAGAATAAACTGATTTCGGTCGATTAGCTATTAATGAAATAATTTGTTGAGAACCAAAGTTGCCATTTCCATCTGTATTTTCATACCAGGCAATTTTATTATCATTATATGAAGAAGACAGCACATCATTATCTCCATCTCCATCAATATCAGAGGCAAATACTTTTACTTCGCCTATCGTTAAACTTGAAATTGCATGTTGATTTCCGAAATCTCCATATCCATCTGTATTTTCATACCAGGCGATTGTTGTACTACTTCCAGACGAAGAAGATAATACATCATTATCTCCATCACCATCAATATCACAGGCATAAACAGACCAAGCACCGTCAGCAGAATCGTTTATTATTTGTTGAACTCCAAAAGCACCTAAACCATTTATATTTTCATGCCAAGCAATAACACCATTAAAATAAGAAGCAGACAGCACATCATTATCTCCATCACTATCTATATCACAGGCATAAATAGATTTATAATAATATCCAGAATCACAAATTATCTGCCTTGTACTAAAAATACCATTCCCATCCAAATTTTCATAATATGCAATTATATTATCTCCTTCTGAAGCGGTTAGTACATCATTATCTCCGTCTCCATCAATATCGCATGAAAATATTGATGATGCCATAAACGCATTTGTAATTATTATTTGTTGTGGGCCAAAAGTTCCGTTACCACTTGTATTATTATACCATGCTAATTTAGAATCTGATATTGAACCTGCAATTACATCACTATCTCCATCTCCATCAATATCACAGGAATAAACCGAGGATGCACCAATAGTTGAACCAGCAATTATTTGTTGAGTACCAAAAGTTCCGCTTCCATCAGTATTTTCGTACCAGGCAATTTTACTATCATTATAAGAAGCTGACAAAACATCAATGTCAGTATCACCATCTATATCGCATGCGTAGGCTGATCTTGCACCATCAGCTATTGTAGTTATTATTTGTTCGGGACCAAAACTTCCACCACTGTCTGTGTTTTCGTGCCATACTACCTTATCTTCTGTATCAGAAACCCAAAGCACATCATTATCGCCATCGCCATCTATATCACATGCAAAAACAAAGTATGCCCCAAAAGCAGAAGCACAAATTATTATCTGATTGCCAAAAGTGCCAACACCATCAGTATTTTCATACCATGCAATTTTAGAATCACTTCGAGATGCAGAAAGAACATCATTATCTCCATCACCATCAATATCACAAGCATATACAGACCTAGCATCACTAACATTAGTAGAAATTATTTGTTTAGACCCAAAATTTCCGTTTCCAGAAGTGTTTTCATACCAAACTATTTCGTTGTCTATCGAAGAAGCTGAGAGAACATCGTTATCTCCATCACCATCAATATCACAGGCATAAACAGACCAAGCACCGTCAGCAGAATCGTTTATTATTTGTTGAACTCCAAAAACTCCATTACCATCTATATTTTCATACCAAGCTATTTTATCATCAGATATAGAAGCTGATAGAACATCAATATCACTATCACCATCTATATCACAGGCATATACAGATAATGCACCAGCAGCAAAAATTGAAATTATTTGTTGTGGTCCAAAAGATCCAACACCATCAGTATTTTCATACCATGCAATTTTTTTATCACCGTATGAAGCGGTAATTAAATCATTATCCCCATCCCCATCTATATCACAAGCATATACACTTTCTATTCCATCTGTTTGTCCTGTAATAATATTTTGAGGGCCAAATTGTCCAAAAGAAACAACAGAGATTCCAGAAAATATCAAAAAAAGAAATAGGTACAGGTGTTTCATCTTTACTTTTTTCTGCTAAAGTAAGAACAATTTAGTTAAAATTAAAAAAAAGTTGAATTTAATTTTGGGTATTCTTCTCCACATTAATATACCAGTATGCATTCATTCTTTGTGCGAAGTAACGGCCGGGGTATTCTATTTTTCCATTGTTTGTAGAAAAAGCAACGTCAGGCATTGGATCTCTGACAATTATTGACATTATTTTTGGGCCTTTTTCGGTTTCAATAAAACTGACTGCCGTGACAACTACAATATGACCTCCGGTTCCGGTTTCGTAACCCACAATTACCGGCTTTTTCTGTGCCAGTTGTTCAATAAGCATGGCTGCTGTTGGAATTCCTTTTCCAAGTATCGCTTCCACTTTATATAGCTGGTTTGAATTGTCAACATCTGAGTAATTCAGACATTTGTGTATTGTCTGAAGGTTTACTCCCTGATCGGGCAATTCGCCGTTTTCATCCTTGCCCAGAAAACGTTCTACAATCTGCTGTTGCGTGATATCAATTCCGTAATAATTTAAAACGATCTGAGCCGATGCTGCCCAGCACCAGTATGAGTTGTTCTGTGCAGTCATAATCTGATCAAATTCTTCGGTGGTGATTCCTACATATTGAGGTTCAGGATAAATATCCGGTTGGGAATAGCTTGTTAGAGAAATTAAAATCAACAGAAATATGGGGAAAATCTTCATGAATTTTTTTTTGACAAAGACACTCAGCAAATAAAGTACCAAAATAAATATGTTCAAAGTCTGTATCAGAAATAGATCAAAAGAATTGTTTTGTTCCGTACCTGACGGCACGGTTATTTTCTCATTATCAGGTTTTACCAATGTATTGTCCCTGACGGGACAACACTAATAAATCTACTGATTAACATAGAAATTAATGAAATTGGGAATAAATTCATTGGTAATCAAATGAAAAATAAGCTTTATTCCTCTTTTACCAAAGCGTCAATTATCATTGAAACACCGGCTGAAAATGAATATTTGTTCGTCATCTGAATCCCATTGAAATACTTGTAAACAGGGGAATCAAACATCAGGTTAAACTGCCATTTATTCTTTATTTTATAACTTAGCTGTGGTGTTACAAATAAAACAGTATAACCTGTGGCCTCAACTTTTGTATCATTTTCTCTCAATGCCCTGGCTTTGTTGTCAACCCGAAACTGACCGGATAACAGAAACTGATCAGTCATTTTATAATTCAAGGCTGCAGATGCTATAAACTGATTTCCATACTTGTAATAAAAGTTTTCTGATTCAATCAGTTGGGATATTTCATAATTTAATGAAGCAGAAACAGATATTTTACTCTGATAAAATGCTTTCATCAGATACACAGAGCCAAAATACTTAAAACTACCTGAAGAAGGCTGAACAGTAATCGGCAATTTCACATTATTCACTTCCTGATCAAATATCCCGACAGGCAATTTAACACCCAATCCCGGACTGATTTTCAGCATTATTTTTTTAATATTGAATAAATTATATCTGGATGAAATCACCAGATCACCCGGACCAAATCCATTATGATTCACATCATTTCCGTAATCAATAGTTTTATTAAAGAAATATCCCATGTCCGCATTGACAAGCAATTTATCGGTTACTGAATAAGACAATTTCAGTTCAGAATAATTGTAATACTCATCCAGAGGTGAAATAATTTCAATTGGTTCATCAAGGTTGTAATGAGTATCAGAAAAGCTGTGTTTATAAATTACACCCGCATAAATCTGATTCCGTTTCATCATTACATTATTCGGATCACCGGTAAAAGGATTTCCTGCAGAACAGCATTGTGAATACATTTCTGACAGAGAACAGGAAAATAGTAAGAATATGACCAGAATTTTAATCATTTTTTGCGAAATATGAAGTGACTGTAACTTTTATTGTATCTGAAACGCTTCCTGTAACATTTGACACTTTACATGTAATGGTGTTCACTCCCACACAGCACTCACCTGCTGCATATTTCACTGTCGGGCCGTCTCCCAAAATATATCCGTGATCATAGTCCCAGGTGTATATGAGGTATTCACCTTCTGCCTCGCATGTAATAAATGTTGTATCCCATGCTTTTACAGGATTTATGGAAGCGGTCAGACTCAGAATTTTAATCTGATCAGAAGTAACGTCTGGTTCTTCTTTCTTTTTACAGGAAAAAATCAGCACAGCAGTCAGAACAATGACCACTAAAAAATGATAATTCAATATTTTTTGTTTCATTTCATAACGATTTGAAGGTTAATTAATTCATTTCTAATATCCTCAAAAGAAATATAACCATTGCAACGAAAAATTTCATTTCCGGTATTGTCCAGAATTAAAAGAACAGGTATAGCCGAGATACCATAAAATCCAATATATTTATTGCCTTCATCACTCAGAATATCTATTTTAACCACCTGAATTTCATTATAAAATTCATCCAGTTCAGAAATAACCTTAGACATTTCCCTACAGGCCACACAATTTTCAGTACCAAATTTAATTACTGTTCCATTAAGCCCGGTTTTATTTCTGATCTGATTAAATTCATTTTTAAAAAATTCTGCATACTGATTATTCAAATAATTTTGTGAATCAGACTGGATTATTCCTGAAGTAAAGTTAAGCAAACTTTCCTTAAATATAAATAATGATAACAGAAATGCGATTGTAATAACAATCAGAGAAACATTCAAATATTTCGAAAACTGTTTCATCCTTTCATTATTTTTTTGAATCGATATCTCTGTATTTAATCTGGCACATACATGATCCCCTGAGTCTTTCTTTTATATTTTCCTTTATTGCCAGTTTGTCTCTCTCCCATTCCACAAATCCCCCTGCCATATTCGCTATATATTTATACGATCTTAATAAAAGGAATAATGCGGCTTCCCTGCCCTGAATCCCTGATGAATCGAATATAATGAGGTTTTTATCCTGAGGCAGTTTATGATAAGCGGATTCAAACTGGCTGTATGGTAAACAAATAACTTCAGGGACATCGGGGGTTTTATGAGCATTCAGGTATTCTTCCCTGATATCAATAAGAATGGCACCTGCATGACATATTTCGAATGCTTCCTTTGGACTTAGGCTAATAACACCATTGCTGACAATACCAAGGTTATCAAATAATGAACTCATAGATTTTATAATTTTTGCTTTATACAGGAATCAATTTTTGCCTTCAATTCTGTTTCAAAATTTTCCTTATCGCTTGTTTTTGCATAATTTGCTACGACATCAGAAATATCTGTTGATTTTTCCTTATTCTTCTTTTTCGTAACGATAACTACTGTTTGAGACTGAGCACTGTACTTTTCGACCAATGCTTTGTTTGCTTCATCGACAAGTTTAATTTCTTTAAACTGCACATTCCCTTCAGGATAATTCTTTTCGATGATACCTTTCACCTCCCCTTCGAGAGCATTGCAGGCTTTTGCCTTACAGCAGGCTAGGTTAGCCTTGAAATAAAGAATTTCCACTGTTTTTCCTGACTGGCTGAATATTATTCCTGACAACATCAGAAATAAAATAACAACTGAAAATGATTTTTGCATAATTTTAATTTTATTGATTAGTAACAGGTAAATTATTTTCAATCCATCCTGAAATTCCGTCTTCAATGAGTACGATTTCTCCTTTATATTCCATAGATTTCAATGAATCAATTATCATTAAGGATCTTCTTTTCATTGTACAATAGACCACTATGGTTTTCTTCTCAATAAATTCAAAAAGAGCAGGCTGTAGATCAGTCCTGAAAGTATCAATGTAAATTGCCCCTTTTATATGACCCATTTCATAAAACATAGTGCTGTCTCTGCCATCAATAATTACAGATTCCTGCATATTCAGGCTGTCAATGATGACTTTTGCATCAAGTGAACCAACAGTTTTTACATTTTGTGAATATAAAACTAACGGAAACAGAAACATTATAAAAATAAATCTATTCATCATAATTTTTCACTAAAGTAAACTTTCTTAAACCAGGAAGCAACATTCACCAAACCTATCATAACCGGTACTTCAACCAAAGGTCCAATAACAGCGGCAAAAGCTTCTCCTGAATTTATTGTAAAAATTGCAATTGCTACAGCGATCGCCAGTTCAAAATTATTACTTGCGGCTGTAAATGAAAGAGTAACAGTCTGCTCATAAGTTGCTCCAGCTTTTTTACCCATAAAAAATGAAAGCACGAACATGACTACAAAATAGATGAGCAAGGGAATTGCAATGAGCACCACATCAAGAGGAATTTTTATAATATATTCACCTTTTAATGAGAACATTACAATTATTGTAAACAAAAGCGAAATTAAAGTTACCGGGCTTATTTTTGGAATAAATTTCGTATGATACCATTCTTTACTTTTAATACGAATTAAAATAAAACGTGTAAGAAAGCCTGCTATAAAAGGAATACCCAGATAAATAAAAACACTTTCTGCAATTTGTCCAATTGTTATATTTTCAACCGCATCATTGGTTGGTATTCCAAACCATCCGGGCATTACCGCAATAAAAAAGTAAGCATAAACTGAAAAGAAAAGCACCTGAAAAATACTGTTGAAAGCAACCAGACCTGCTGCGTATTGAGTATCTCCTTTGGCAAGATCATTCCAGACAATAACCATTGCAATGCATCTGGCAAGACCAATCATGATTATTCCGTACATATAGGGAAGATTGGAGTTATCTTCGCCCGGAAATAATTTAAAGAACAGAATAGCAAGGAAGAACATCAACACCGGACCAATAATCCAGTTTTGAACAAGAGAAAGAGTCAGCACTTTCCAATTACGGAATACATCACCCAGTTCTTCATATTTCACTTTTGCCAAAGGAGGATACATCATAAGAATTAAGCCTATAGCGATAGGAATATTCGTTGTACTATCAGGTGATGATTTTAAAGACTCCCAGAAATCGGCTATTGCGGGAAATAAGTATCCTGAAAGCACACCAATAGCCATTGCCAAAAATATCCATATTGTAAGATAGCGATCTAAAAAATTCAGACGTTTCTTTGAAGGCATACTACAAAATTTAAAAATTAACAATCACAACAACTGCAACATTTAATAGCTTTTTCAGCATAAACTGTGATACTGAATATGCCTGTTTGCGATGCTTTAAATTCTTTTACCTGATTTTCGTCCATATATTTAAGCATAATTTCATCAGTAATCTGAATGGTTTTCTTTTTCTGAACGATTATATTTTTCAATCCGGCTTTTTCGATAATATGAAGATAATCATTCAACTGAATAGCACCGGAAACACATCCGGCATACAATTCAGCAGCTTCTTTCATTTTATCAGGGAGCTGACCTTCAATCACCACATCAGATACTGAGAGATGTCCCCCTGATTTTAAAATTCTGTATATTTCATTAAATGCTTTCTCTTTATCAGGTACAAGATTTAACACACAATTGCTGACGACCACGTCAGCTATGTTTGAATTCAGTGGCATATTTTCAATATCGCCCAGCCTGAATTCTACATTCTTGTATCCAAGTTTTGCATTATTTTCTTTTGCTTTACCAATCATTGCTTCAGTCATATCTATTCCAATGACCCTGCCTTTTTCTCCAGTCAGTGCACGAGCCACAAAGCAATCGTTTCCGGCACCTGAACCAAGATCAACAACTGTATCACCGGCTTTTATCTGAGCAAACTCAGTAGGTAAACCGCATCCTAATCCAAGATCAGCTTCAGGGTTATAACCAATCAATTTATCATACTTTTCGCTGAAAATCGTATAGTCAACTCCGCAGCATGATTGCGAGTCGCAGCATGAACTTTCATTCTGATTCTTGCTCTGATTGGCTATTTCGGTGTATTTTTCCCTCACAATGTTTTTTAATTCTTCGTTTTTATTTTCCATTTCACGTAATATTTATTATTTCATTTGAAACTGTTTTAAAATTAATCAATTAATGCATAGTACTATGATTTTCAACACTTACCCCGCCCTAAAGGGAGTGTTGAAAATCACAACGGTTTATTTTCTTTTATCATTTTTTTTAAAAACATATTAAACTCAGACCTGATCTGATCCCTGATTTCTCTGAATTTATTTAATATTTCTTCTTCGGTTCCTTTTGCTTCAGCAGGGTCTTCAAAACCAATATGTAATCTTTTTCCAACCTTACCAGAGAATATAGGGCAGGATTCTTTTGCACTGTCACAAACAGTTATTACATAATCAAATTCCTGAGAAAGATATTCATCAACAAGTTTAGGTCTGTTATGACTGATGTCAATTCCTGCTTCTGCCATTACTCTAATAGCATCTAAATGCACCTTTTCTGCTGGTTTTGTACCGGCAGAAAAAACATCAAGACTATTGTCAAAGGACTTCAGAAAACCCTCAGCCATCTGACTGCGACAACTGTTACCTGTGCATAATATCAAAATTCTCATTTTGCTTTAAAAACATTTGTATATTAACACTATCCGCAGCATTTTACCTGTGATTTTAGTAATTCACGATAATCTCCCAAAACATCATTCACCCAGCAATCATCGTTACCGGCACTTTCCCTTTCAGTAAGGGCTATAATATATGCAACCTCCTCCATGGTAGCACCAGCTTTTGTAGCACCTATAAAATGTTTTTTCACACATGGAGCTGACCGGCCTTTAATAGCCAGTGCAAGACAAATAAACTGATAGGTTTTTTCATCAATGTGACGCTTTTCTGCATACATTTTGTCGATTTCCTCAAACTTTTGAGAAAATTCCGGAAAATTTTCTGATATAAATCCCATATTATTAGTTATTTTATGTTATTATTTAAAAGATTGAACCATAAATCAAACCTGAAATTGTAGCCATTATTATAACAAGAACTACATAAACAACAGTTTTTTGTGTCCCAAGTACTCCGCGGATTACAAGCATATTAGGCAATGATAGTGATGGTCCAGAAAGTAAAAGTGCAAGAGCAGGTCCCTTTCCCATTCCTGAATTTATTAATCCCTGTAATATGGGTACTTCGGTGAGTGTAGCGAAATACATAAAAGCACCAACAATTGAAGCAAAAAAGTTTGATGCAATTGAGTTACCGCCAACCAGCCATTCAATCCATTCGTTTGGAATAATTCCGGCAATAGTTTTACCGTCGTGGGTGGAGCCTAGCAGGAATCCCGCAGTAATTACACCGATTGCAAGAAGTGGCAGTATCTGTTTGGCAAATCCCCATGAAGCTATTGTCCACTCTTTGTTATCCGGATCCTTTTTATCAAGAAGAGTAATTGTACTTAATGAGATAATCCCAACAATCATAGGAACAAGTGGGGCAATTTTTGTGTTTTCGATATAATATGTTGCCAGAAATGCGGATCCGGTAGTTGCTATTACAGATATCAAAACCCATTGCCATTTAATTTTCAAAATATAAATTAAGGAATAACAGAAAAATAAGGATAAGGCAGCAGTAATATACCATTTAAAATGCCATATATAATACCACGCACTCGATGTATCATCAACGGCAGGGCTACCCCAGTTTGCAAAAACAAGAATAAGAACCAATATAAAAAAGTGGAATGAAGTCTGCCATATCGGTCTTTTTTCAGGTGGTAATTCAATATTCATTTGTTCATCTTTCTTTACTTTCTCTTCCTTTCTATATATAAAAGCCATAGTTAAACCAATAATTACACTGAACGATACAGCACCAATTGTCCTGGCAAGTCCCATTTCGAAACCTAAAATGCGTGCAGTTAAAATTATTGCAAGTATATTTATTGCAGGCCCTGAATACAAAAACGCTATTGCCGGTCCAAGTCCTGCTCCACGTTTGTGAATACTCGAAAACAAGGGCAGAATAGTACAACTACAAACTGCCAGAATAGTCCCTGAAACAGCCGCAACAGAATATGCAAGCCACTTTTTTGCGTTTGCGCCAAAGTATCGTAAAACTGATCCCTGGCTAACAAATATTGAAATGACACCCGCTATAAAAAAAGCGGGAAGTAAACATAGTATTACATGCTCCCTTGCATACCATTTTACAAGATCAAAGGTGGCATCAATGGCAGTGTTAAACCTGACGCTTTCTATTGGCAGAAAAAATGCAACAGCAAAAATTAAAAAAATCCAGACAAGTATTTTAATTTCCTTCTTTGATTCCATACTCAAATTTTATATAAAGAACAAATAACAATAATACAGACCAACCAGGATGAATATAATGGCAATTATTTTTCTGAACCATTTTTCAAATACTTTAATCTTATTATAGATATTTCCTACTCCACTCAAAGTGAAAGCGATTAAATATGCAAAAATGATAACTGGCAAACCGGTCGCCAGGGCAAAAACAGGTGGCAATAACAGTCCAGATGCACTACTCACAGTCATGGGTATCAATATTCCAAAATATAAAACTCCGCTATAAGGGCAAAATGCAAGAGCAAAAATAATTCCCAGAAGTAATACGCTCCAGAAATTTCCTGATTTGCTTTTTTCTTCCATTTTTTGACTGATTTTACTTAAACCGGGAAACTTGATTTTAATAACTCCCAGCATTAAAACACCAATGACAATAAGCAAAGGGCCCAGAATGCGTTCACCATATTCCTGAAAAAACTTTGATACCTCAAATTTACTGGCTCCGAAATATAAAATAACACCCAATACTGTATAGCTGATTGCCCTTCCCAATGTATATACAAGCCCGTTTTTAAAAACCTTCTTTTTATTTTCAATATCTTTACTAATAAATGCAATGGCCGTAATGTTGGTAGCCAGTGGGCATGGACTGATAGCAGTCATAATTCCCAGAATGAAAGCAGATAAAACCGGAATATTCGTCCCATCCAATAAGCTTTGTAAAAAATCCATCTATATTAGATTAATGATTATTTAATATATCCATCAATTTTATTTTTCAATTCTTGAGTAAAAACTGTTTCATTATTTATCTTTGAAAAAGCCATACCTGTCAGATCATCAACACCTGCTTCAGCTCCGCTTACTATGGGGGTGAATGCCAAAGTAGCACCATAGGCCTCATATTTTTTAACGAGGTCTTTGTTCTCTTTTAAATCCACATTAAATGATTTGAAAATAATTGTGCCGTTTTCTATTTCAGTTTTGTATGATTCATCCAGAATCTTTTTTGTTACTGCTTCAATTTTTGTGCAGGTCTGACAACGGTTGGTAATATGAAAATAATAGACCAGCAGTTTTGTTTTGGTATTAATATCCTGATCAATCTGGGCAAACGATGATGCACTTATCAGAAGTGCGAACATCCATACAAAATATACTTTCATTTATATAAATTTAAATATTTATCAATAGCATTTTTTAGTTTTTCAGTGAACACTTCCGGTTTGTTCAGAGCGAATTTAAAACCATCACCAGTCAGGTCTGAAATTTCATCATCAGAGTTATTGTTATTTTTTATTATCAAAAGAGCGGATCCGGCGATTTCATATTTTTCTGCCAAAGCATTGTTTTCTTCTTCGTCAATATTTACATCTTTATAAACAATTTTTCCTTCATCGCACTCTGTCTTATAGTTTGAAACAAGAAAATTGTTTGTCTCGTCACTTATGGCTATACAGGAAGCACATCTGCGGTCGCCATGAAAATAATAAATAATAACTTTTGCTTTTGAAATATCCGCATTAATCTGATCTCCCGAATCTGTTGCTAATTCAGTTGAATTTTCATTTTTACACGAAAACAACGCAGCCAGGACCATTAAACTGTATAAAATATTTCTCATATTTTCAAATTTTTAGTTTATAGTTCTTTTTGAATAAATTCTTTAAGTTCACTCATGCTTGGTATTCTACCTGAAAAAATTACCTTTTCATTTATTACCAAACCAGGAGTTCGCATCACTCCATAGCTCATTATTTTTACAATGTCCTCTTCTTTAATAACATTTGCTTCGATGTTCAGCTCTTTTACAGCTTCAATGGTTGCTTTTTCAAGAGTTTTACATTTTGGACAACCTGTACCAAGTACTTTTATTTGTATCATATTATTAAGTTTAAAGTTAAAAGTTTAAAGTGCATAAAGTTTTTACTTTTTTAATGATTTACTTATTGATGTGAAAATGGCCAGCAATTCAGCAGCCTCATCTTTAATTAATTCTATTTTTTTTGAATCAATCCATCCCAATTCTTCAATAATTTCCAGCCAATATTGCGTCTCACTTGCCTCACTTTCACAAATTTTAATTCTATTTATAAAATCAGCTTTACTACGTGATCTGTTTGCATCCTGATAATTAGCACTGATGCTTGTTCCCGATTTTGTGATTTGATTTAGTATTATCCTGCCTTCAGGTGTTTCAGGCAAAGTTGATGACAGCATAATGTTGCTTATCGCAAATTTTTTTGTTCTGTCTTCAAATTTTTTGCTAAATTCTTTATTATCCATAACACTATTATTTTATATTATTACTGATGTTACGCAAAATAACATATTTACATTTTTTAAGATTCCTCATTTCATCCCGAAAGCTTTCGGGATTCCATTCGGAATGACATGGCCTGTGATGCATGTATGAGGGAGAGGGTGGGCGTCTATGATAGTTGTTCTCAATTTAAATTAT
>JBDRPR010000341.1:0-2344 GCA_043826845.1 Bacteroidota bacterium | reverse complement strand
TCTAAAAAAGGAAAATTTAAAATAAATTTTGGTGGTGAACCAACTGAATCTAAAGATGCAGTTGACACAGACCTGGGGAAAATAGATATTACAACATATTTGTATGAGGCAAGTCAATCAAAAGTATTTATGGTTGCGTACAGCGATTATCCTTCAAGTTCAATCGAAGCTACTGATAAAAAAGAACTTCTAAAGGGTTCAAAAGATGGCTTTGTTGGGAACCTGCAGTTAAATATCGATTTCGAAGAATTTTTCACTTTGGATGGTAATCAGGGAATATATTTCAAAGCCAGTAATTCAGAATATCATGCTGCTGTTAAACAAATACTTGTTGATAACAGGTTGTATCAGATTGGTATTCTATCATCTGAAGGTGAAATATCATACAATGATGTGGAGAATTTTTTAAATACCTTCGAATTAATCGATTAAAAATGATTTTTTAGCGGTACGCCTATATATCTATATTTATCTTCGAAGAATTAATATATTTATTTTGTATTGAAGAGTTTATGTAAAATATTGTTTGTCATATTTTTAACTTTTGCTTATACTTTGCATTCTCAATCCGTAAGGAAGTTGATTAAATATGGTGACCTTGCTTTTTCCAATGGAAATTATTACGGTGCAGCATATTCATACAAAAAAGCTCTTGAACAAAGTAAAATTCCCAAGGTTGCGTATAGCTATGCTGAATCATGTCGTCTTAATAATGATTATGCGGAAGCAGAAAAATGGTACACATATATCAAAAACAATGAGAGAGAAAAATATCCATTGTCTGAGTTCTGGCTTGGTGAAATATATAAAAGCATGGCTGATTATCAAAAAGCTCAAATTCATTTCAGTAAATTTTTAAAATGGGCAGACGACAACCCTGTAAAAATTGATCCATTTTATCTTGAAAAATCTAAACATGAAATACTTGCCTGTGAAAAAGCTTTTTATTATAAACTTGAACCCATAGGTGTGGAAATCTTTCATTTGGATGAAGGTGTAAATAGTGTTTACAGTGAGTTTGGAATCAGTGAAATAAATGATACTTTATTATTATATGGATCACTTCGACCATCATTGTATAAAAATGATTCTCTGTTTTTTGCTAAACTTTTTATTGAGGGAAATAAAGAATACACCATGAATTTTAATGTAAAGAAAGATACTTCAGGCAATGAAAAAGCAATTCATATTACAAACCCTGCTTTTAATAAAAAACAACAGGCTATGTATTTCTGCATTTCTGATATTAATCAGTCTGCATTGCAAAGCAATATATATAAATCCAGTCTAATTAACGGACAATGGCAGGAACCTGAAAAATTATCTGATGAAATCAATATGCAGGGAACTATTTCTACTCAACCAGCTATTGCGGAAACAGCAGATTCAGACTATCTTATGTTTGTATCAAATCGCCAGAATGGTATCGGGAATCTTGATATCTGGTATTGTAAAATAAATGAGGATGGATCTTTTGGAGAAGTATTGAATATTGGAAGCAACCTGAATTATCTAGATAAGAGTGAAAGATATTATCTGAAACAAACTTCGAAAATAAACAGTATTGACGATGAAATAACTCCATTCTATAATATGCTGGATTCAACATTATATTTTAGTTCGAAATGGCATTATTCTATGGGCGGTTTTGATATTTTTAAAATAAAAGGTGATTTTAAAAATTGGGGAGAACCCGAAAATTTGGGATATCCTATAAATACAAGCGATAATGAAGTTTATTATTCAGTTTTTCCTAATATCGGTACTGTATATTTTGCATCAAACAGAAAAGGCTCATTAACTTTCAATAATGACAGATGTTGTAACGATATTTATTCACATCAGATACCAAAGTTTATTGATGAAAAAGTAATCGAAGAAAACAAAACTACAATTCTGGAAAATGAAATAAGATTACTGGTTCCTTTAACTTTATATTTTCATAATGATGAACCAAATCCCAAAACAAGAGATACAATTACACAATATTCATATCCACAGACTTTTTTTAGCTATATTAATATGATTGATGAATATAAAAATGAATATTCGAAAGGATTGAAAAAAGAAAAAAAGGAAAGAGCTGAAGAGAAAATCGAAACATTTTTTAATGATGAAGTAAATAAAGGATTTGAAGATCTGAAAAAATTTATTCTTTTATTGGAACAAATACTTGAAAAAGGCGAAACCGTTGAAATAACAATTAAAGGATATGCAAGCCCTTTGCATGCAACAGATTACAATGTAAATCTTTCTAAAAGAAGAATAAATAGTTTGGTAAATTATTTTCAACAGTATAGCGACAGCATTTTTTATCCATATATTGAAAATAAACAATTGCGGA
>JBDRPR010000340.1:0-6638 GCA_043826845.1 Bacteroidota bacterium | reverse complement strand
GACCTGAAAACAAACTGATATTCGCTTAACTCTATTATAAAATGGTATTTAATGCAAATGGCCTGGAAGAAAATGGGAGCTAAGCTTAGAATTTGCAAAATTTGCATATGGCATTATTTGATTTTTTATTATCTGCAAATTAAAGTTTTGTATTTATAGAATATTGCAAGAATATACACCTGAATTATTTTCTATCAGATAGAAAAACAAACAAATAGGACATTTTTGGTAATTTATCGATCACTACCAACCACCTTAAAGCTATATTTATTCCATAGGAAATATATATTGGTAAAAATAAAAGCAAGCTTTTTAATATGGGTATTGTGATTCCTATTTATGCATTACAGTCCCCATTACCTGATCTCATAAGCTTTCTAATTTCTTGAATTAATTTTATGTTTCTATTTATGCAGAGCAATCACAGAGATCTTCTATCCAGAAATACCATGTATCATGACCATTGAAGAAGTACAAGGTTCTGCTATAGGCTCCGTCTTTTATAACCAGTACATTTACATAATAATAGTATTCAACATCTTCATTTATGGTTGGAGAAATATCACTTCCATATTCGCTCATATTAAAAAAACTCGGTAATTGTGTTTCTCCAATAAATTCGTAATACAGGCCATCTTTTGCACCTTTAAAACCATCACATTTATTTCCTTCAGGTTTTTGGCAGGTAATAATAAAATCATCTCCTGTAAATTGTACACGCTTCTCAGGGTTTGGTTCACACATTGTGCAATAAGCACCGGGTTTATTTGCCGACACAAACGGCACCAGGGGATTTAGATATTTCATTATAACAGTTTGATTACCCTTTCGGTAATCAGCAGTGAATTCTTCAAGGAACTTTTCAAATGAAAAAGATGTGGTTAACATTTTCAGTTTCGTTACCTGTTCTTTAAAATAAACAGCTTCGCCTTCACCTGCCTCAGAATATTTTCCCACTTTCCAGGTCACAATAAAATTCCTGTTCCTATAATAGTTATCTATTTCTGTATTGCTATTAAGTTTTACCATTTTCCCCTCGCGGGTTCTGAAGATAGTAAAAGCATAATCAGATTCACTTTTGTACTCAATAAATTCCAGAGTGTCGGTGTAGGTATCTTCCATGTTCCAGTCAGTTTTCCCAGGCTGCAGTTCCGACCGGAAATCTTCAATAGTATTATTGGAGTTATTATTCTCCACAATCTCTGTTATAGATTGTTCCTGAAATGATTTAGTTTCTGTATGCTGATTTTCATTCTGTGAATTACAGGCAAGCAACACCATACTTAAGATTATACTAATTAGTTTTTTCATCATATAATAATTTATTTCAACTGTATGATGGAACCTCCATGTTTCAGATTATTACATTATTGTGTTTGCGTACGTTTATCCATGGAGGTTTCATATCATACTTATTTTGTTCAAATTTTCATGTTTCAGGTAAATCGAACCGTGGTAAAATTACATAAAATCAATTGTTCTAATTATTTTGATAACACTCTATATTTTTATCCTATTCCCCTGATTGTATATGTGATATATGTTATCTTTTTCAAGTTAATACTATTATAATGCAATAATAATATTTTTATTTCAGTAAAAAAAACTTTGATGTTGTGGCTAATCCCATTCTCCTGCTATTATGATCTGAATAGAACGTTTTTTTATTCCATATACATTAAAAACATTAAAAAATAATGTTTGGTTTATTGGGGTTTAAGTCATCACATAAGTAGTCGGGAATTTTATGTATTGATTATATGTGTTTAATTAATAAAGTTTTGTGCAGTCTTTATATTTTTTTTATGGAATTTTTATTTTGGATGCATCAAGCTATTGTTATTAAATTTTTTAATTCACTAAAAACAATAAATTATGAAAACAATAGCAATAATTCTCGTAGCCGCATTGAGTTTTTTGGGATATTCTCAATTCTCACGTGGTACAATTGAAGGAAAAGTCACTGATTCAACAACTGGAAAACCTGTTGTAAATGCATTAATTACTGTTCTTAAAGATGGTAACTTCGTTAAAAGTTCGAAATCTGCCAGTGACGGAACATATATTATTAATGAAATATTGATAGGAAATTACTCTGTAAAAGTAACTCATACAGATTATCAGACTCAGGAAAAAAAGAGTATCAGTATTACTGAAAACAGCACTGTGAATATTGATTTTAAGCTAAAGAAAGTTGAGGTAATTAATGATTTAATTGAGGTTGAAGAATCAAAGGTACTTCCAAACATTTCTACTTCGTATAAAAAGGATAAAGCTGCGAGATGTGAGTCATTTGCAGGCGGTTATGTAACAAGTTCATATGATAACGATGATTCATATCAAAATATTGACTGGAATACTGAAGGTTATGATAAAATTAATGAAAATATTTTTAAAGATGTGTTGAATAATCCCTTATCTACTTTTTCTGTTGATGTTGACAGAGCAGCTTATTCAAATGTGCGTCGATTTTTACAGAACAACCAAAAACCATATATAGATGCAGTAAGAATAGAAGAAATGATAAATTATTTTGATTACAAATATCCTCAGCCAACTAACGGGGATCCTTTTTCAATAAATGTTGAACTATCAAAATGCCCTTGGAATGCTAAGCATGATTTGTTACACATAGGTTTGCAGGGAGAAAATATTAATGAGGCTGAGATTCCTGCAAATAATCTGGTTTTCTTATTAGATGTCAGCGGATCAATGGGAGATGCTAATAAATTGCCTTTATTAAAGCAAGCCTTTAAAATTCTCGTAAAAAATCTCAGACCAGAAGATAAAGTCGCAATTGTTGTTTATGCTGGGGCTGCAGGAGAAGTTTTATCTTCAACATCCGGTGATAAAAAAGAAACAATTATTGCGGCATTGGACAGACTTGAATCAGGTGGATCAACTGCTGGTGGTGCTGGAATAAATTTAGCATATAGTATTGCTAAACAAAATTATATACCTGATGGAAATAATCGTGTAATTCTTGCCACCGATGGAGACTTTAATGTTGGCTCAAGTAGCGATTCAGAAATGGAAAGACTTATCGAAGAAAAAAGAAAAGATGGAGTTTTTCTGACAATTTTAGGCTTTGGTATGGGAAATTACAAGGATTCTAAAATGGAAAAAATTTCAAATGCCGGTAATGGTAATTATGCTTATATTGATAATATTTTAGAAGCAAAAAAAGTATTTGGAAAAGAATTGTGGGGCACTTTATATACAATTGCCAAAGATGTAAAATTTCAGATTGAGTTTAATCCCTCAGAAGTAAAAGCTTATAGATTGATTGGTTATGAAAATCGTATATTAAATAAGGAAGATTTTAATGATGATAAAAAAGATGCTGGTGAAATAGGTTGCGGACATACAGTAACTGCGTTATATGAAATTATTCCTGCAAATTCTGATGAACCGGTTTCAAATGTTGATGAATTGGAATATCAAAAATTGCAGGCAAATGCAAGTAAAAATTTTATGACTGTAAAACTCCGTTACAAAAAACCTAAGGAAGATGTCAGTAATTTAATTTTAAACAGATACAAAAGAACAGATATATTTACTGATAAGCCATCAGAGAATTTCAACTTGTCTGCTGCGGTTGCAGAATTTGGACTATTGTTGAGAGATAGCGAATTTAAGGCTGATGCAAGTTATGAACATACACTTATTTTAGCGAAAAATTCAAAAGGTGTTGATGAGTTCGGTTACAGAACAGAATTTGTCAATCTGATAGAAACAGCTGAATTGCTGATGAAATGATAATAAATTTGTTTTAAATTAATGTTTTTGTTCCTTTTCTTTTAAAATGCACTCTTTTAACCTGAGTGCATTTTTTATTGATTTATAATTAATTCCAGTTAGTTTACCTGATAACTGAAATCACCAACTAAAATAAAGTCAACAGAATAGAATGAGTAAATTTTCACGTGAGTGTTATATGGATTTGAAGTAAATCTGGTCAATATTTTAATTCTCTTTGTATTTAGCAAGGAATTCAATCTGGAATTTGAAAAAGGTATTTCAATTTTAGTGCGTTTTTTTGAATCAACCAGACCTGTAGAATAATTATAATTTCCAGCTTTCAATGTTGTATAACAAGGAAGCAGACTATCAACAACATTATTTGCTTCATCAAGCATATACAATTGCACAATAGCTTCAAATGGAAATTGATTGTCAGCATACAAAATCAGTTTTCCGTAATTTATATTTTCAATATCTTTGCTACTCATTTTAAAATCAGATGTGTCAATAAGTGTGATATTATCGGCGATCAGACTAAGTGGCATTTCAACATCAAGATTTACAATAATTTCGCTATTCAGATATATAAAATCAGTTCCATTTCCCGGAATAGGAGGAGGATTGAATGGATTAATCTTGAAATTAAGATTATAATTCATTTGATCTGGCATAATTTCAACTAATTCATCAGGATTTGAATTTGTAGTGTTTAAATTCATTACATTCAATGTCGGAATTACAGGAATAGAAAAAGTGTAGGGATCATTGGGTTTACTAATTTGGAAAGGTATGTATTGTGAAGGAATAATTAACTGTGACTGTAAATTCTTCGGGATATTTTTTGATGTTAAATTATTTATATAAATACCTCCCTCTGCTCCGATTTGATTGCTTACAGATATTGATATATTTACGTCACTAAGGTCCATAGATCCGGATAATATGTCAGAAAAAATATCTAATTCTTCACTTCCTGAAACTGCAACCTCTTGTTGTCCTAAATATCCTCTGGCATATTCAGGTACAATATTTGAAAATTCAAGTTTTACATATATGCTGTCATCTAGCGAAAGTGAAATTAAATTGCCTGATGAATCAATTCGACCGATAACCTTATAATAAATAGAATTAACAGTATCCTGATCAACAAAACCATTATTATTTAAATCACCATAAATTTGTTCAATAGGTCCTATCCCTTTAAGATCAATTTGATATCCTGATAGATTTTTGTTGATATTTGTCTGACCTGGACTCCCATTAGACGCTGGAACTGTACCTGTAATTTCAAGAGGAATACCATCATGTTTAGCATTTGGAATTTCAAATTCGTAATGAATTGGTTCTTCTATAGTATTATAGACTTTTACATTAACACTCCCAGTATGAACAATTACCTCAGAAAGTTGAATGTCGTTTAATGAAAAAGATGTAACATCACCCTGATCAACAATGTTTTGTGTTGGAAAAATAGCAGTAGCTGATTCAATTGATAAATCTCTGACAGTAATGTTTGCTACAATTGCCATGCTTGTATCAATTGTGACATTACCGACACTACCAGGACTTTCAAACATAATTGACCCAAGCATATACCCCTCTACAGTAATACCTGTCAGTGGTTTTGTGTGAAATTCACTCCCGTTGGCATGGACAACCGGAAAAGTATCTTGAACAACAACTGATCCGTTTGATTCATTTTTAATTTCCATAATGATATTTGTAAAGTCAATGGGCATTCCATTAATAAATTCAATGTCAATGAATCCGTTTTGAATAATTGCTGTCTGAAAATATTGTGTTGCATCAATCACAAGATCATTATAGACCTGTTGATCCACTGCATCAATTACTGTAGGGTTTCCTGTATTATGACCAGTCATTATTGTCTGATATAAATCACCTGTAGGACCATATAATTCAAAATCATACATAGCAATATCTCCAAGCGATTTTCGTGTACTTACTTCAATTGTTCCAAGGTCAAGGCTGCTTAATTTTGCTGTATATTCAATAGAAGTATCAGGGATATTGAATAATGAGTCCAATTTAAAGGAATATATTTGATTTTGATAAATTAAACTTACTAGTTGGTTTTGATTTATTTGCATTATGCTGTCTTCAACAATTTGATCAATTGTGACTGTTGTTTTTAATAATGGTGCCAGAACATCTACATCCCACTTTGGATCATCAAATTGTTTTTTGCATGATAGAATCACCACACAAAACATGAGTACATATAATATGTATTTGACAAATTTAATCATGGTATAAAGACTAATAAAAAGGAATTTTGGTTGCTTGTTTATACCTTAATCTGAATATATAAAATATTTATAAATCAGATTCAAAGATAAGATTAATGAATTACATTATAAAATTTATATTTATGCTGAGTGGGCATAAATTGCGTTTTGTCTTAATATATTTATATATTTTGGACTAAAATATAAATACATTTGGTATAATTTCCTATATCATATTGTATTATTAGGTATTTTGTTTAATTTTGAAACTGAAACAAATTAAGAAACTCAATTATTATGAAAACCTTAGCTTTTACAATTATTCTAATCATTTTATCAACTAATTTATTCTCTCAAGAAACTGAAGAAAAAGAAAATCTATTTACAAACAAACATGAACTGAGTATTTATTTTTCAAATATTCTCACAAAACAAGAATTTACATGGTGGCCATATTATTATTATTATGACTATGACTACGATGATTTTTTTTATCTGCAATTATTACAAAGTCAACCCATTTATGGCATAGGATATAAACTACATTTTATAAAGGGAGCATTAAGAGTTAGCATAGGAGGAAGCTATGATAATGCCAAACAGGATTTTGAAGATAACGATGATTACCCTTCTGTTACTAATGCA
>JBDRPR010000339.1:0-7987 GCA_043826845.1 Bacteroidota bacterium | reverse complement strand
TATAAATTATTATACCTTAGACCGAACTCAAGTAAATAAATAAATTGAACAGATAATCTGTGGTTTTTTAGATTTTAAGTACATTTTGAATTGGACTCAATATTTACAATTGAAATATTTTTAAAATATTAAAAGAATTTGTATCTTTGAAGAAGAAATACATTTTTGTTTACCTCAAAAAATCAAAATTATAAATTAAAATAATCATAAGCTATGTCGCAAGTAAAAAGAGTTTACATTTTCGGAAATAAAGCAGCTGAAGGAAAAGCTGATATGAAAAATTTGCTGGGTGGTAAAGGAGCCAATCTGGCTGAAATGAGTTTACTAGATATCCCTGTTCCTCCTGGTTTTACAATTACAACAGAAGTTTGCACCGAGTTTTATTCTCTTGGTAAAGATAAAGTTAACGAGCTTCTAAAAGCTGAAGTAGAAATTGGTCTAAGGCATATTGAAAAGATAACCGGAACAGTATTCGGAGATAAAGATAATCCATGTTTAGTGTCGGTCCGTTCTGGCGCCAGAGCTTCTATGCCCGGAATGATGGAAACTGTTTTAAATGTGGGTTTAAATGATATTACAAGAGACGGTTTGATAAAAAAAACCGGAAATCCGCGATTTGTTTATGATTCTCAGCGAAGACTTATTCAGATGTATTCTGACGTTGTTATGGAAAAATCAGCCGGTATTGAGCCAAAAGATGGAGTTGGTGTAAGAGTCAGACTCGAACAGGAGCTTCATAAAATGAAAGAATCTAAAGGTTATAAAAGCGATACTGATCTGACTGCAGATGATTTAAAACAACTGATCGTAATTTATAAAAATAAAGTTATAGAAGTTCTTGGTGTACCTTTTCCTGAGAATGCAATGGATCAACTTTGGGGGGCTACATTTGCAGTTTTCCAGAGCTGGAATGGCAAACGTGCGATTTCATACCGAAACATTGAAGGTATCCCGCATGAATGGGGTACTGCTGTTACAGTTCAGGCAATGGTTTTTGGGAATATGGGTAATAGTTCTGCAACAGGTGTTGCTTTTACAAGAAACCCTGCTACAGGTGATAATTATTTTTATGGTGAATGGCTGGCAAATGCTCAAGGTGAAGATGTGGTTGCAGGTATCAGGACTCCAAATCCAATAAACGAAATTGGAAAATCAGAACATACAAGAGACCTTGTTTCGCTTGAGACAGGTATGCCTGAAGCTTATAACCAATTAAATGCTATACAGCAAAAGCTGGAAAAACATTACCATGATATGCTGGATATTGAATTTACAATACAGGAGAAAAAATTGTACATGTTGCAATGTCGGGTAGGTAAACGTAATGGATCTGCTGCCGTTAAAATGGCTTTAGACATGCTTAGCGAAGGTTTGATTGATGAAAAAACTGCGGTTTTAAGAGTTCAACCATCTCAACTTGAAGAATTATTATTCCCATTGCTTGACCCGAAAGCAGAAAGCAAAGCTGATATCCTTTGTAAAGGATTACCTGCCGGCCCCGGTGGTGCATTCGGAAAAATAGTATTATCAGCCGCTGACGCTGTTGAAGCTGTAAAAAAAGATCCAAAAGCAAAAGTAATTTTGGTCAGAGAAGAAACAAATCCCGAAGATATTGAAGGTATGCGTGCTGCTCAGGCAATTTTGACTGCCCGTGGAGGTATGACTTCACACGCTGCACTTGTTGCACGCGGATGGGGCAAATGCTGTATTGTGGGAGCTGCAGATATTAAAATTGACTGGAACAACAGAACCATAAATTTTAAAGGTGTTATTTTAAAAGATGGTGATGTGATTTCATTAAACGGAACAAAAGGTACAGTTTATCAAGGAGAACTTCCAACTGTAAGCGCAGCTGAAAATGAAAATCTGGTGAAATTCTTGACAATTACTGACAAATACAGAAAATTAAAAGTCAGAACGAATGCTGATACTCCTGAAGATGCTGCTAAAGCACGTTCATTCGGAGCTGAAGGTATCGGACTTTTCAGAACCGAGCATATGTTCTACGGTAAAAACTCTGAAGAACCATTATTCCGACTTCGTAAAATGATCATTTCCGCAACTGAAACCGAACGTCGTGCTGCTTTGAATGAATTGTTCCCATACGTTAAAAAAGATGTGAAAGATACTTTGGCAGCTATGGACGGTTTCCCTGTGACATTCCGTACACTTGATCCGCCATTACATGAATTTGTTCCCGAAGCTGAAGATGAAAGAATAAAACTTTCCAAAGCACTAAATATTACAATGGATCAATTCCATGAAAGAGCCAATAAATTACATGAGGTAAATCCAATGATGGGACACAGGGGTGTTCGTCTCGGTATTACTTTTCCTGAAATAACCGAAATGCAAATCCGAGCAATTTTCGAAGCCACTGCCGAATTGCTGAAAGAAGGTAAAAATGTATTCCCTGAAATTATGATTCCTGTTACTTGTATTGAAACCGAATTAAAGCATCAGTATGAAATTTTCGAAAAAGTTTATCCTGAAGTACTGGCAAAATACGATATGAAAGAAATTCCTCACATGATTGGAACCATGATTGAAATTCCAAGAGCTGCATTAGTTGCTGAAAAAATGGCAAAATATGCAACCTTTTTCTCCTTTGGCACAAATGATTTGACTCAGATGACATATGGTTTCTCAAGAGATGATATCGGGGGATTTTTAGGTGATTATCTCGACAAAAAAATATTGCCAATTGATCCTTTCCAGCAGATTGACCGTGAGACTGTCGGGCAATTAATGAAAATCGCATGCGAAGGAGGAAGAAAAGCTCGCCCTGATATTAAACTGGGTATATGCGGAGAACACGGTGGAGAACCAAATTCTGTAGAATTCTGTCATGAGATCGGATTATCGTATGTAAGTTGCTCACCGTTCAGAGTTCCTATTGCAAGATTAGCTGCCGCACAGGCATGTATCAAGCAAGGAAAATAATTCTGATATAATAAAATGATAAAATCCTGGCAATCCTGTCAGGATTTTTTTTTTATATAAACCATATTTTGAGAATCAGAAATATTCTTATAATTTTGAAAAACAATTTTAAATTTTTTGTTGATTATCAGTATTATAAATAATTAATATTTTCGCTTTATATTACAGTACCTTTTAACCAGTCAAAATGAATATATTAATATTAGGATCAGGAGGTAGAGAACATGCCTTGGCATGGAAAATAATTCAGAGTAAAAAAACTGACAAACTATATATTGCACCCGGAAATGCAGGAACTGCAGAAACAGGAAAAAATATTAATATTTCACCCCTTGACTTTAAAGGAATTGCTGATTTTTCTATTGAAAATAATATTCAAATGATCATTGTTGGCCCCGAAGAACCACTTGTAAAAGGAATTGTTGATTATTTTCATGCTGACCCGAATTTGAAAAAAATTGGAATTATAGGCCCCGATTCTAAAGGAGCATTACTAGAAGGAAGCAAAGATTTTTCAAAAGCTTTCATGAAAAAATACAATATCCCGACCGCCGGATATCAGAGTTTTACAATTGATACACTTGATCAGGGCTATGATTTTCTGTCAACACTGAAAGCACCTTGGGTATTAAAAGCCGACGGTCTGGCAGCAGGCAAAGGAGTGTTAATTCTTAATGAGATTAAGGAAGCAAAGGACAATTTAAAGGAAATGTTGTCGGGGAAATTCGGAGAAGCCAGCAATAAAGTGGTGATTGAAGAATTTTTAAAGGGAATTGAGTTATCAGTTTTCGTAATATCTGACGGGAAAAATTATAAGATCCTGCCTGAAGCAAAGGACTATAAAAGGATAGGGGAAAAAGATACAGGGTTGAATACCGGAGGCATGGGTGCGGTCTCTCCTGTTCCTTTTGCAGACATAAATTTCATGAATAAAGTGGAAGAAAAAATTATTAAACCCACCATCAACGGACTGATTAAAGAAAATATAAAATACAAGGGTTTTATTTTCTTCGGACTTATAAAAGTCGGCGATGAGCCATTTGTGATTGAATATAATGCCAGAATGGGAGATCCTGAAACCGAAGTGGTTGTTCCAAGAATAAAAACTGACATTGTTGAAATTTTCGAGTCAACAATTAATGAGAATTTAGATGAGCAATCCATAGAATTCGATGAACAGGCTATGGCAACAATAATGCTCGTATCAGGCGGTTATCCCGAAGATTATAAGAAGAATAAAGAAATAACAGGTATTAAATCAGTTCACGAAAGCATTATATTCCATGCAGGAACAAAAGAATCAGAAAACAAAACTCTAACCAATGGAGGAAGAGTGATTGCAATAAGTTCATTTGGTAAAAATATTGAAGAAGCATTATTAAAATCATATAATAGCTCAAAATTGATTATTTTTGAAAACATGTATTTCAGAAAAGATATAGGGCACGATGTAATAAATTTGGGCAATGATCCTGGGATTATTTAAAAGCAAAAGCAATATTCTGATCCTGATAATTCCATTTTTGGTAATTATTTCAGGAATCAGCTCATTTCTGAACTACTCTTCAATCTGCACAGAGATTCCGGTAGGAATTGTTATATTCCAAGAAAAATTCAAATATCTTGTTATCAATTATCCGCTGTTATTGTTGATTTTCAACGTTCTTTTAATTACTATTCAGGCTTTTATAATTAACCACTATAATGCAAAGCATATTTTTATCGAAGGAAAAACATATTTACCAGGTATTCTGTTTATATTATTTTCATCTGTTATCATGGTAAATTACCCTTTTCATTCTATTATAACTGCTAATTTTTTTATGCTTATCGGATTGAATTTTCTTTTTAACAGTTACTCTGATGAGAATTATCTGACAGATACATTTATGTTTGGCTTTTTTACCGGAATCGCATGTCTATTTTATTTTCCTTATTTTTTAATTTTAATAGCTGTTTGGATCGGGAACATCATTTTTAACCAGTTCAATCTACGTAAGTGGATTGCACATTTTATAGGATTTTTATCAATTGCTTTTATCACAGTTTCCATTAATTTTGTTTTTTATGACCTTAATGACTTATTCAAATCAATTGAATACTCGATGCAATCAAATCATTCTGAATTGCAATTCCATGATATTCTTTTTATCTCATTTTTTATACTGATTATTATTTTTTCATTTTTTCACACATTAATGGTTGATTATCAAAAAAAGATAAAGTCACGTAAATACTCCCGCTTCTTTCTTTTTATATCTGTGTTTATTGTTGTGGCTTCTATTTTCAAAAGAAACTATTGGATGATAATGCCAATAGCAACTTTTTACGTTTATCTCCTATCTGCTTATCTTTATCATAGGCGAAACAATTTTTTTAAAGAAATTATTATTTTGGTTATCGTGGTTCTTATTATTCTTCTCAATATTGAAATAGATTTATTTTCATTGAATCTTTCAACCATATAATCAGAGATTTCACACTTTCTTGATATTGCAACACCGTATAGGAAAATAATTGCAAAATCTATAGTTACTTCAAAATCAATATAAATGTCACAAGTTAAGACATTTTTGACTTTTGAGTTTTGACTTTTGTCCTAATTATTTTAATGTAAATCTAAGAACGGTTACAATAGTGCCTATTCTTCCCATATTATTTTCTTGGAACAATTACTACCTTGGTTTAATTTAAAATTAAATCTCCCAACCTCATATCTATTTATGATTAAATAATTTACAAATTGGGTCAATAATATTAGTTCAGGTTTTATAAACTTTTTCTATCTTTGAACTTAAATCTTTCAGAATGGAAATCAGTAGTGAGGATGTTAGCTATTTTATTGAAAAACTGAACCGTATTTCGGAGTACGATTTCACTTCCTATTCGGAAAAATCGATTACGAGAAGAATCGAAAAAGTTGTTACCGACAACAATATGGATGCAAAAAGTCTGATTGATAAAATGGAGAAAAGCAGGGATTTTTTAATTAAAATCGTTAAAGATATCACTGTAAATACAACAGAATTGTTTCGTGATCCAAAAATTTGGCATACAATAAGGTACAGCATTCTTCCTGTATATAAAAACAAAGAAAAAATATCAATCTGGCACGCAGGAAGTTCTTCCGGTCAAGAGATATATTCAATGCTGATTCTTCTATACGAAATGGAGTTATTCGATAAGTCAGACATATACGGTACCGATATCAATGAAGACATGGTAATTGAAGCCAGAAAAGGTATTTATAAATATCGCTTTAATCTTGATTATCTTGATAATTTCAATAAAGTTATTCGTGAGAATCCTTATAATATTGATGAATATAAAGATGTTCCTTATGAAAAATATTTAGAGATCAACAAATCTAATGATACAATTAAAGTATTACCTTTCCTTCTGAACAAACCAGAATTCAGAGTACATGACCTGGTAAAAGACAGGAATATTTTTAATACAGAATTTGATATCATTATATGTAGGAATGTGCTAATATATTTTAACAATAATCTTCAGAATAAAGTATTTGATTTATTTCATAAATCACTAAGACCGGGTGGCTATCTAATACTTGGTCTTCATGAAAGCATGCTAGGTCCAATTTCTGATAAATTTGACAAAAAAGGTCTTATATATCAGAAAAAACTTGTAACCAATTAATTCCTTTTGCATGCATCAATATACAACCAATGAAAATTTTACAATATTAAATGATTTTCTTCAGAATCAATTTAATATTGATTTAAATAATTATCAGAGCCATTTCATACTAAGACGATTACATGGTTTTCTGTTAAAATATCATTTTCAAGACACACAGTCTGTGATACATCGACTCACAATTGAAAAACATTTTATAAATTATTTTTTGAATGAAATTTCATTACCGGAAAATGATTTTTTTCGTGATCCCGAAATATGGAAAATTCTTATTCTGGAAATAATTCCTTCAGTTTTAAAACAAAAAGACCATGTTCATATTTATTTTCCTGATTTTTGCTCAGGAATAGAAATTATTTCACTATTAATTCTATTAAAAGATTATAATTTGAGTCCGAAGGTCAGAATATATGCTGACACATTTACATTAAAACAATTACAAAATATTGAATGCAGACAGTTTTCAAAAGAGATGTTTAATTACTACAGAGATAATTACAAAAATGTAAATCCTGATTTCGAACTTAGTGATAACTTTATTTCAATAGGGAAATTCTTTAATATAAATCCTGTGATTTATAATGAAATCAGTTTAAATCTGTCTGAACATAAACTTAATACGCAAATACCTAATATATTATATGATATAATAATTTACAGAAATAAACTTTTGTACTATAATATAGATTATTGCAATTCGATAATCAATCAATTATCTGACAATCTAGAAATAAATGGTTTTTTTATAACCGGAACCAAAGATATACTGTTAAATCGGAATTTTTCAAATCGATTAAAATTGATCAATTTTGAAGAACGAATTTATATTAAAATTAAGTAAGGCAATGGAATATAAATTAATTGTAATCGGAGGATCTGCTGGAAGTTTTCATACAGTTTTGGACCTGTTGTCAAAAATTCCTAAAAATTATAGTCATACAATAATTTTTTGTCTTCACCGCTTAAAATCTGTCCGCAAAGGTTTTGTTGAAGCACTTAATGCCAAATCTTCAAAAACTGTAATTGAACCAAATGATAAAGATTTGATCGAACCTGGTAATATTTACTTGTCACCATCTAATTATCACCTATTTGTTAATAATGATCACAGTTTTTCACTTTCAACCGAAGATGTCGTGAATCATTCAAGACCGTCTATAGATTTCGCATTTTCATCAGCTGGAAGTGTATTTCGTGAAAATTCTGTAGGGATTTTGCTATCAGGTGCTAACAGAGATGGATCTGCTGGCCTAAAAAGCATGGAAGATTCTGGTTCTATGATTATTATACAGAATCCAACAGATTGTCAGGTTGATACTATGCCAAATTTTGCAATTGAATCAACATCGAAATATATATTATTGAATTCCTGCGAAATAGTTAA
>JBDRPR010000338.1:0-3266 GCA_043826845.1 Bacteroidota bacterium | reverse complement strand
TCATATTTGTATATTTCTTGAAAAACATTAATAAATTTTTAATAAAATGTCTAAAAATAATACTGTCATTGAAAGTAATGCTATTAATATGATTGGCTCCGGTACAACAATAACCGGTAATATCATATCTGAAAACGATATCCGCATTGATGGCTCATTAAATGGAAATCTAAATACAAAAGGGAAACTTGTTATTGGTCAAACCGGTTGTATTCAAGGTGAAATTCAATGTAACAGCGCTGATGTTTCAGGAAAAATAGATGGAAAAATATCTGTTTCCGAACTTCTTACATTGAAAGAAACAGCAAAAATTTATGGTGACATGAAAACCAATAAACTCGCTATAGAGCCAAATGCAATATTTACCGGCACTTGCAATATGGGAGGAAACACACCTGAAATCAACTATGGCAGAAAACCAGAAATATCCGGAGAAACCACCGAAGAATAATCGTATAAATACATATGCCAAATATTCCGGACTGGCATTCCAAATGGCTATTATTATAGGAGGAGGAACCTATGGAGGTGTTCTGCTCGACAAGAATTCGGAAAGAGAATTTCAGTTATATACTCTTATTTTTAGCCTTTTGTCCGTTTTTATTGCTCTGTATCTTGTAATTAAACAGGTATTGAATGATAAATAAAAAAAGTCTTATCAGATTCACTTTCAACATTCTGATTTTTGCAATTTTTGTTGCAGGAGTACATTTTTTAGTTTTTAAAGCTCTTCCTTTAAAAATTCGCACCGGAGGACTTGTAGAAATGCATATATTTTTAATACTGCTCACTTTTTTTATGCATGTATTGCTACTCATTCTTTTAAGGAAAAAAAAGGAATATATGGGCTATGGCTTCATTGGAGCAAGCTTTATGAAAATGATTATTTGCATACTTTTTTTATTACCCGAAATACTAAATAAAAAACCCACCACTGATTCTTACGTATTTCAATTTTTCGGATTGTACTTTGCTTATCTGACATTTGAAGTCGTAGTACTTGTGAAAGAATTAAAAAGTAAAGATGCCGTCAATAAGACAGATTGATATACCTGTATTATATATTAATATTGATGGGATTATTTTAAAATTAGGAATTAGTATAAAATAAAAACCTGAGCAAAAGTTTGTTTTTATCAATACAATGGTTTACTTTTATAAAGTCATAAACCTGACAAAATTCAGTTAATTAAGGAGTACGTAGGCACTCTATGATACTACAGGCTCTTATATTATTTTATGTGTCAATTTTTAAAAAAATATTAAAATGAGAAATTTTATCCTTACAATAATTGCTGTATTATTTGTGCTAAACATAAATCTTTTTGCGCAGACACCTATCTCAGGTGGGACTGTTAACGGAACATGGACGATTGTAGGCTCTCCTTACCAGATCAATGGTGAGATAACCATACCTGATGGTACAACACTTACAATTGAGCCGGGTGTGCTTGTGGAATTTCAAGGACACTATAAGCTAAATGTACAGGGTCGATTACTTGCAATCGGAACCGAAGCAGATACAATTACCTTTACTGTTCAACCCGACAGCCTTGCAACCGGCTGGCACGGTATAAGATTTGATAATACACCTGCAGCGAACGACAGTTCTAAAATTGCATATTGCAAGCTGCAATATGGGAATGCTACAGGAAGTAGTCCGGATTATCATGGTGGGGCTATTTATATTAATAGTTTTTCCAAACTTCTTATTGCCAATAATAATATCAGCAATAATAGCACTTCAAGTAATTCTGGTTATGGAGGAGGAATTTACTGTTCTCATGCAAATCCAATTATCATAAATAATAATATCACAAATAATAGTGCTGATGGGAATGGAGGAGGAATTTGTTGTTCTTATGCAAATCCAATTATCACAAATAATACTATCAGAAATAATAGTACTGCTTATTCTGGCGGAGGAATTTATTTTATGGCTTCTTCAATATTCTTATCGGATAATGTTATAAGAGATAATTATGCTTCTCAGCGTGGTGGTGGAATTTATGGGCTTTCTTCAGTTAATTCTTCTAATATATCTGTTGCTTTGCCGTTTATAACAAACAATATTATCTGCAATAACACCTCTGATTACGAAGGTGGCGGGTTTTACTGCAATCAACTTTTTACCCTTTCACTAAAAAATAATACAATTTGTAATAATTCTTCTCCTACAGGCGGGGGTATTTGCCTTATTAAGTCCACGCCATTATTGATAAATAACACTATTTGCAATAATTCTACCAGTGGAATATATTGTGATGAATCCAATCCAACACTTATTAATACTATATTATATGGTAATGCATACCAGGTTTATCTTGATAATAGTTTTAGTCATAACAGTCAACCTACTTTTCATAATTGTAATATAGAAGGAGGAACAGGATCATTTATCGTTTCTGCTGGAACTTATACCGGAGTATATTCAAATTGTACAGATATAAATCCGCAATTTGTTTCACCTTCGGGTGGTGCAGGAACAGGATTTGACGGAGTTTCAGCAGACTGGCAACTTCAAGGAGGTTCCGACTGCATTGATGCCGGTGCAATATGGAGCAGAAAAGATGGCGATAACAGTGTTGCGGATATTGGGACATATGCAACTACCGGTTATGCTGCTACCGGCAATCTGCCTTCCGGCTCTGTTGGCGGGATATTATCTGGTACTATCAGCAATGATACTATTATTGCTGAAGATATTATTATCGAGGACGGTCAATCCTTGATAATATCTCCCGGTGTTACAATATTTTGCGGGGGCAGGATAATATCTTATGGTACTCTGAATGCAACAGGAACAATTTCAGATACTATAAAATTTATCGGTATAGAAAATGGCTTCTGGAATGGTATAGATTTTTACTATTCAGGAGCAGATAACAGTCAGTTATCCTATTGTTGCATCTCTAATTCTTCTTCAAGCGGGATTTTTTGCATTATGTCTGCGCCAACATTTTCAAATAGTACTATTTGTAATAATGTAAACTATGATGGAAATTTTGGCGGTGGCGGCGTTTCTTCTTATTCTGCTTCTTCTTATAGTCTGACAAACAGTATTATAAGTAATAATGCTGCTGACAAAGGTGGTGGAGTTTGTTGTTATTCTTCTTCACCTACTTTGACAAACAACATTATAAGTAATAATAGTGCTGCCTATGGGGGTGGATTTTATTGTAATTCTTCTTATCCTGCTTCTCCAACAATAACAAATAGCATTATTTGTAATAATTCAGGATTTTTTAATGGAGGAGGAATTTATT
>JBDRPR010000337.1:0-2720 GCA_043826845.1 Bacteroidota bacterium | reverse complement strand
AAGCAAAATAATTATTATTACTATATCGAACTCACGTTAATTAATTTCAAAGGGAAGTTACTAACCTGCATTATTTATAAACATTCAAATTTGTTCATTTTTTTCAATCATAAAATTTTAAATTATCCATTATAAAAAAGTAATTTTGCAGTATGGAGAGACTAAAAATTATCCTTCAATACCTTTCTGATCAAAGTGATTTACTTGAATATCCATTTTATCTGTATGATTCAAAAAAAATCAGAGAGAAGTGTCAAATATTCAATTCTTTACCCTACAAAAATAAATCTGTACATTTTGCAACAATGTCGAATTCAAATTCCGATTTTTTACAAATAATTAAAGGAGAGGGCATTAAAGTCTTTATTAATTCTTTGAAGCATCTGGACATTGTTAAACAGATAGGTTATAAAAATGATGATATTGTTTTTACTTCATCGGCTCTGGATGAAAAGACATTAAAAATTATCCATAAAGAAAATATAATTCTTAATCTAGATTCTATAAATCAATTAAGTTTATGGCAAAAATTATTTCCCGGAACAAAAGTTGGATTAAGATGCAATCTGATATCATCGGAAATTCATCCAAATACAACAAGGGCAGGATATTTTATCGGACCGGAAAGTCGTCTTGGTATCACAATAGATGAATTGAATTCAATTAAAAACAAGGAAATCATTAATGGCTTACATATATATGTTGGAACTGATATTCTTGATGTTGATTATTTTATAAAATTCTATAAATTTCTGATGGAAACCGCATTGATTTTCCCTTTTTTAAGCTATCTGGATATAGGTGGAGGGTTCGGACTTGATGATAAACAAAAAAAACAATTTAATTTTAATAAATTCGGAGAGAAGTTATATGAACTGATGCTCACCTTTTCAAAAAAAATTGACAATAATATTAAATTGCTTTTAGAACCCGGAAGAATTATTGGAGGTGAATCAGGATATTTTATATGTAAAGTTACTGATATAAAGTTCAGGAATGAAATACAATATATAGGTGTAAATGCCTCATCCGTTCAATTTCCAAGACCTCTTTTTTATCCAGGGAAAGCAATTCATCCGGTTTGGATCCTTTCAAAAAACGGGGAAATTAAAAAATCGACTAACCCTGTAGTTACAAAAATCATGGGTTGTTCAACTTATTCAAGGGATTATCTTGCTCACAAGGTAATTTTACCAAAAGCTGAAATAGGAGAAATAATTATTTTTGGTCATGCCGGAGCCTATTGTGCATCTGCATATACTGAGTTCCTTGGATTTCCTAAACCAAAAGAAATTTTCATTTGAGGATAGTACAATTAAATAAAAAGACAGACTACCTTTCCTTTTTCAAAGTAGGCAAAGAGGTTTATAAAAACAGTCCGTGTTTCAAAGCCACCGATAATGATATAATAAAATTATTAATTGAGGGTCCTACACATTTTCATACTCACGCTCAAGTCACCCCATTTCTTATATATAAAGATTTCGATATTGTGGGAAGATTTGCATTTATATATGATAAAAGATTGATGTATTATGCACAAGTGGCTTTTTTTGAAGCTTTTGACGGACTTGAAGATGTCGATCAACTTTTAATATCCGAAGCTAAAATAAGGTATCCGGAATGTAAAAAAATATGTATCGGATTAAACGGTCATTTAAATTATAGCGCTGGTTTTTTACAAAACAATTTTGACGAAGTGCCTGTTTTCGGATTACCCTATTCTCAACCATATTATTTAAAGTATTTTAAAAATCTCCACAAAAGAAAAATCGTTTCTTTCAGGTTTTCAACAAAAAATGCTTCTTCATATATTAATAAATTGAAAAACACACGATTTGGAGAAAATATATCAGTTCGAAAGCTTGATAGAAATAATATTGCAGTTGATACATTAATTTACACATATTTAAACAATTTGTGTTTTCAAAAACATCCATATTGGTCAGACAGAGATGGAATAGAAGACTTAGAGCTTTTTGAGCCATTTAAAAACTTATTAAGAGATGAAAATCTGATTTTTGCTGAGTACAATGGCAAGGTTGTAGGATTTCTTCTATGGTTTCCTGATTTTAACCAGTTAGTCAGAAAACAACGCGAATTGAGAGCTGGAAAATCATATAGTTATGATGTGTTGCGATATCGTTTTTTCAATCCCATACAAAGATTCCGTTTTACAGAAATTGCAGTAGATCCTGAATACCGGAAAAAAGGGATTGAACTAGCCCTTATTAATCAAATGATTATTGATGTTGCAAAAACAAGATATAAATTCGGGGAAGGAGGGTTTATTTTTGAAGAAAATCTAGATAGTGTGAATCTTACGATCAGATATATTGAAAGATTTACTGGTGAAACAATTCAACCTCACAACAGATACGTTGTTTATGAAGCAAATTTGTAAATATGATTAAAGCTATTTTTATAAATGACATTAGAAAAAAATGGTTTGATCTCATACTGATTATTAAAATATACTTCAGGTCTTTTTCTCATTTTGGATTTTTTCAGACATTTAAAGAATTAAGGACATATTTTAATAATGATAAAAACTTATTTAACTCAAGACCTAATAGATATATAAAAGTCAGTGATAAGATATATGCTGTACCTGACCTTCCGCCTTTAAATACATCTTACTTTATTAAAAGCTGAACTTTCGCAAGCTCCTATCACCCTGCTTGCAGTAGGGATGTGTAATTCGATATTTTTGTAAGCTT
>JBDRPR010000336.1:0-2935 GCA_043826845.1 Bacteroidota bacterium | reverse complement strand
AAAGTCATGAACTACTAATGCTGAACAAAGTTCATAAATATCCATCATGACGACTAGCATCGCGTAGAAGGAACAACCCGTAGAAAACAAGAAAACAGAATGCGGCTGCGAGTTTTTTCTTTTCGTTCTTTTCATTTTTTGAGGAAAAAAATAAAAGAACATAATAAATTAAATTGATTAAAAGCAAAATAATTATTATTACTATATCGAACTCACGTTAAATAACATCATTTATGATAGTACATAAAAAACTACATTACTTCATTCAGCATTTTATAATGACAACGAAGTATATCATGATTATCAAAATCATGCAAATGTAAACCATTTCCCCGACACCATTTGAAAACTTCGCAATTTTTACATTGTCCGGTTTTTTTCCAGTCTAATTTACGCATGATTTTATATTTGTCATTCCAGACTTCAAGGATATCGTCTTTGTAAATATTCCCCTGGATAATTTCACGACTATTGTTTGGGCATGCTGCTATTGAACCATCGCATAAAACCGATGCAATATTAATTCCTGCCCTGCAGAAAAAGAAACCGTCCCTGACCCTGTTTTCATAACTACCAACAAAACCCTCACAGCCGTAATCAATTTTTATTTTTCCTTCATTGCGTGCATTAACAATAAAATCAAGAACTTTTTTAAACTGTACAGAAGAAATATTTAAATCAGGATTTTCTTTAGCCCTTCCAATCGGGTCAATTGTGAAGATTCTCCATTTTTTTACACCAAGTTCCAGCAAATATGATTTTATTTGATCCAGTTCGTCAATATTTTTTTGAGTAATACATGTGACCACATCATAAACAAGATCAGGTTCTTTCACAACAAGTTTAAGTGCGTCAACAGCTTTTTTAAAACCATCTTTTCTTCCTCGAAGCCAATTATGACTATCTTCCAAACCATCAAGACTAATAGTTATTGAGCGTAAACCAGAATTCATTAATTTACGGAATCTTTCTTCAGATAAAGCTAATCCGTTTGTAACAAATCCCCACGGATATCCTTGTTTATAAAGTTCCAGTCCAACGTATTCAAGGTCTTTTCTAACAAGCGGTTCGCCACCTGTAATAACAATCATAACTTTATTCGGATTGTATTGTTCTTTTATTCTGGCTGTAACTTTAAGAAAGTCTTCTGCAGGCATATCTTTTATTTCCACATCTTTATGGCAATCACTTCCGCAATGCAAACAATTTATATTACATCTGAGTGTACATTCCCAAAAGAAGTAATTTAGTTCGTGCAATTTTGCTTGTGTATTAACGAATTTTGAAAAAACATTAAGTGCAATTCGTTGCTTAAATTCTGGTCTGGCTGGTTGCTTGATCATGTGTGGAATTTAATTGATTGGGAGTGTTCTTCAAAAACAATTCCGTATTTAACGGTGGGTCTTTTTGCTTTACAACCTGTTGATATTACAATAAGTATTAAAGAAGATAATACCAGAAAGATTCTAATAAATTTTTTCATTAATAAAGACTTTTTGAATTTTTCTGAAATCAATAGATGCTGCTGCCATATATTTTGTTTCATAATGTTTATGTGCCCGGCATCCTGTAGCCAGAAAAAACAATGTCACAGCCAATGCTGAAAGACAAATTTTATATATTTTTTTCATTTTCCTGTTGAGTATTTGCATCTATTTTATTACTGTATTCAGCAGGAGGACCTCCATATTTAGCCTTATGACCGCGAAATACACAAGAACTTATTGATATGATTCCTATTATTCCCATTATAAAGAACAAAAGCTTGTAAAATCTTATTGTATTTTTTAGTATCTTTTTTTTCATGAATAAATTACCTGTAATTTGCAGGAACACCGTATTTATTTTGAATGTTATTGTCAGGATTCGTGTTATCATTAATATTATCAACGGGTGGATTTGGCTTTTTTCTAAAAATTCCACATGATGACATACTAAGAGTCAACAGAAAACCAGTCAAAATTATAATAAATTTTAAATATTTTGTTCTGATCAGTATTTTAGTTTTAATCATTTTTTAATTATTTTAGATGTGTACAAATTATCATTGGTTTTTATTTCAATTAAATAGACCCCATTTGAGTAGTCAGACAAATCAAGAATAGTTGATATATTTTCATTATTTATAGAAAAGTTTTTTTCAGAAATTAATTGTTTTTTAATGTCAAAAACTTTAATATCAATATTGTCAGAAAATGTAGTACTGATATCGACATTAAAATTTCCTGAATTTGGATTTGGAAATATTTTAATTTTGATTACATCTTCAGTATTTTTAGCTTGAACTATAATTGGTTCATCATATTCCTGTATAGGGTCATGCATTATTGATTTATTATCCTCTTCAGCAACAGGTTGAATTTTATTTCTTTTATCACCACCTGTAATGGGATGATTTTTTTGATACTTTTTTTGATTTTTTGTATTTTCATTCTTTATAGCTTCAGTAGGAATTTTTTCTGACAGATAAATCATCAGAGGTTCTTTATTATATTTGTTCCATGCTCCCCGGTTTTCATCAAAAAATGATTTATTGACTGAAAGTAAAGTTTCAGATGTTTCATATTCGCCATTAATTTCTCCGTCAATATCTTCGGCAATAATTTTCAATTTGCTGTCCGAAAAATAATCAGAAAATATAAAATTGAAATTTCCTGCGGAGTCAGATTGTATGGTTTTATCTGTTGTACCGTCTTCAGCTTTTAGTGTTACGCGAATGTCAGAAACAGGTTTTTTTGTTTCTATAGTTTTTATACTGCCGATTAGTTTGTAGGTTGAAACAGGAGCTCCGTACTGAGCTGCAACAAAAGAAGATATTCCGAGCAATACACATAAAATCGAAAATGTCTTATAGATATATCTCATAAAGCAGAAATAAGGTCTGTTTACTTGCAAAAATTACACCACATAAAATAATTTAACGTTTGAATTGATA
>JBDRPR010000335.1:0-7176 GCA_043826845.1 Bacteroidota bacterium | reverse complement strand
TTTCGTTGAAATTCTTTATATTTATTAAAAATTGAAATTGCTTCATCAAAATTCAATGCGTGAAGAATTTTTGGTCTGGCTCTTAATTTAAGGACTTTATACAATTCATCAGTACTTACATCTTCAATCAGTTTTTTTGTTTGCTCTAAAACAATCTGGTACAAAATCGGCAAATATCTTGAGTAGTATTTAGGGGAATCTTCAACCAGTAAAATCACCCTTACCATTCCTTTTTCAGTATCATTTTCCAGATTTACCCTGTCTTCCAGATGTTTGATCATTGCAAAAAATATCTTTGAATCACCATTCCAGACAAAAAGCCTGTCAATATTTATTAGCTTTTCAGGATTTTGTTCAAAAATACCTATATCCATGTTATTGTTTAATAACAAATAAACAGGAACATATGAAAAACTCTTTTTAATCAGACCGCTTAATTTTACAGGAGTTTTTTTATCGACACCCATCATAATTATTACCAGATCATAGTGTTTTGAGTTTAAATTCGCTAAAGCTTCTTCTGGTGTTGATACTCCTGTTATTCTGGGCATTGAAGTGAGATTCAACTGGTGATATTCTCCAAGAATATGTTCAAGAAACCTTCCTTCTTTTTCGATAATATAGGCATCATATAAATTGGCAACAAGCAAAATCTCTTTTACTTTAAAAGGCATAAGATCATGATATACATCTCTGTCTGTATTGTGCTTGGAGATAAATCTTTGTAATAATTGTCTGTTTGAAATCTCACTGTCAGGTTGTGAAAGTTCAGAGGATTCCTTTATCTGTCTTTTTTTGGATTTGTAAAGCTCTTTTCCAATATAGCTGTTTATATATCCGGAAATGATATTAGCCAGATTGTTGATCAGGTCTCTTTCTTCCTTTAAAAATGGTCCTTCAAAAGCATCAGGAAACTTTTTCCTATAGTAAACTTCTATAATACCATATTTTCCATCCACTGTTTCAAAATTCTGAGTCAATTTCCATTCTGTAGCTACAAAACTTGCTGAATTAAAAGTGTTATTGTTAAATTGAATTCTGCAATAGCTGTCTTCAGGATATTGCCATGCTACAGGAATTACCCTGGCAATTTGCAGTAATGACTCATCTATAGGTTTCCCTTCTTTTAAGATACTTGTCGTATTATTAATACAGGCAAGTTCTTTCAACCTTTCCTGTCTTTCAGCTAAAAGTTTGCTTATGTTTTTATTATATTCGTCAACCATTTTTATTAATAGCGATAATTAAAAAAGTAAAAATACGGATTTCAAAGCAATTTATGAATAAATTTTATGATGTCTTCTTTGTTTATTCTTTTGAGATTTTTATGAAATAATCTTCTGTAAAGACAGTGTCAATCTGATGATAAAAGTCAATAATAATATCAATTTTTCTTTTTATTCTTTCATATTTTTCAGAAAGCTCCCAGAAACCAGTTTCTGATTTAAATAAATTCTCGGCAAATGAATTAAAATCATTTTCAAAAGAACTGGTAGCATACTCGTATAGAAATCCCATCTCATGATAATATTCGTCGAATGAATCAGAATCCTGACCAGAAATCATTGCTCCTGCACCGCCAAGATCATCAAAATATATCGAATCTTCATTTTCATTTGCAGCAAGCCATTCTTCTTTATCAAAATAGAGATAATTATTCCAATAAAGAACACTTGAAAATTCATGATGGAAACTTTGTTCAAGAAAACTTAGTGAATACCCGTTCTCAACTCCGCTGTTGGCTAAATATAGAAGATCTTCTGAATAAGTTCCGGCATAATCAACACCGTAAAAATTTAATTGTCTGAACACAAATATTTTTTTGAGATTATCAGTAAGAACTTTTACAGGATACTTGCTAAGTGCATTATCAATAGCAACTTTTGACCTGTCAATCTCCTTTAGTGATAATGCTTTTACTTTTGCTGAAACTTCTCCATAATACCAGTCAAATGGGAACATGTTCTTTTCAGGATAAAATAGAATTTCCAATCCGCTTCTTTCATCAACATAATCAATTTTCTTACATCCGTAAAAAAATAAGATGTTGATAAAAAGAATATAAACTATAAATTTTGTCATCTTTTAAAATTGTACTAATATAATACAATCTTAATAATTAAACAATAATTTTTAAATGCAGGTTAAATCGTTGTACTTAGGGATTTTTTTAATAATATTTAATTTGATATGAAAAGTTAATTTCATTGTTCATTTTTTTTTGATTTGCATGTTTTTAAGACGATTTATTGCTTTATTTTTGATTAATCTTGATTTTTGTCATGAATGAATCCGGCTTGAATTATGTCTTAAAACAATTGAATAACAAACAAACATTTTATGAAATGCCCATGATAAAAATTTATCACAAACCGATATGATTATTAGGGCTCCCGATAGCTATCGGGACCATGTGACAATAATTTAAAAAATAAAAAAATAAACACATGAAAAGAAATATTGCGGTAATAGCAGGAGGAGATAGCCAGGAATATGCTATTTCTATTAAAAGTTCAGAACAGGTCGTAACATTGATTGATCAGAATTTGTACAATGCTTATTTAATTAATATCAGAGGGAAGGATTGGTTTTGTCATTATAAAGACCAGAAATTGTCAATTGATAAAAATGATTTCAGCTTTATAATTCAGGGCGGTGCAAAAATAAATATTGACTTTGCACTGATTATTATCCATGGCACTCCTGGTGAGGATGGAATTTTGCAGGCATATCTTGATTTGGTAAAAATTCCTTATTCTACTTGCGGTTTTTTCGAAAGTGCATTGGCTTTTAATAAAAATGCATGTAAACTTTTTCTGAAAGAATATGGAATTTTGTCACCGATTGCAGTGATTGTGCGAAAAAATGAAAATTTTGATGTGAATAAAATTGCACAAAAACTGACTTTTCCATGTTTTGTTAAACCTAATGAAGGAGGTTCCAGTTTTGGCACAACTAAAGCAAAAAACAGAAATGAATTGGAAGAATCAATTCGTCTTGCATTAAATGAGGATAATGAAGTTATTATTGAAGAATTTATTGAAGGTACTGAAGTGACCTGTGGTGTAATAAAAACAAAAAACAACTATTACAGATTACCTCCTACAGAAATTGTCAGTAAAAATGAATTTTTTGATTATGAGGCAAAATATAATGGAGAATCAGATGAAATTACTCCTGCAAGAATTTCTGAAAACAAAATAAAAGAATGTCAGGATATTTCATCCTACATTTATGATGTACTAAATTGCAAAGGAATAGTCCGAATTGATTATATAATAAAAAATGACAGGTTTTACTTTCTGGAAATAAACACAGTCCCGGGTATGAGTTCGGCAAGCATTATTCCTCAGATGGCAAAGGTTGCAAAAATTAGTTTAACAAAAGTCTATACCGAAATTATAGAAGATAATTTCAAATAGGATTTTATAAAATGAATAAAAACGACAAAGATACGTTTACCAGGCGTATAATTAATTCAACTCTTGGAAACGCTATAGATTTCAGCCTTGAACATAGATTCTTTAATAGCATTTCTTTAATAGCAATTATTGTTAGTGTTATTTCATTTACGGCGAATCTGATTCTTGAACTTGGCCCAGCTCAGGTTCTTTTTACGTTAGCAGGTATAATAATATTTGGCTCACTATATTATTTTTCCCGTGTTAAGAAAAAATCAAAGTATTTGGTTTTAATATTCTTTTTGGTAACTACAGGAATTCTGACAAATATGTGGTTTGTTAACAGCGGATTGTCTGGCCCAATTCCGTTTGTTTTGTTTTTGGTAATCACAGGAATTATTATTGTTCTGAAAGGTAATCAAAGGATTTTTATGTTGATATTTTCTGCTGTCCAACTAATTGGACTTATTATAGTGGAATACTTACACCCCGAATTAATAACCCTCTATGAAAGCATAAGTGTTCAATACATCGATATGGGCATTTCTTTATTTTACAGTCTGTTTTTAGTCGGTGTTTTTATTGCGATAATTATGAAAAATTTTAATGATTATCGCTTACGAGCTGAAGAATCAGATAAACTCAAATCAAATTTTCTTGCCAATATGTCTCATGAAATCAGAACTCCGTTGAACGGAATCATTGGATTCGCGGAATTATTAAGTGAACCGGGCTTATCAATTGAAAAACGTAAAGAGTACTTTGAAATAATTGATCAAAATAGTGAACATCTACTTAATTTAATTAATGATATAATTGATCTGTCAAAGATTGAGACCGGTTTCATGAAAGTGGATTATCACAATGTAAACATTAATTATCTTATGGATGAAATAGCTTCTTTTTTTAAACCCGAAGTTGAAAAAGAATCTTTAGGAAATGTCGAAATCAGAACGAATTATTTATTGAAAGATGATTTTATAATTACCACTGCATCAGTGCGTTTAAAACAGATTTTGATGAATCTTGTAAAAAATGCTATAAAATTCACAAAAACGGGTTACATAGAGATTGGGTATTTGATTGAAAAAGAAACAACAGTTGTATTTTATGTCAAAGATACAGGAGTCGGTTTATCACCAAATCAACAAAAATATATATTTGACAGATTTATGCAGGCTGATAATTCTGAGGCTGTAAGAGAAAGTGGTGCAGGATTAGGATTATCTATTACCAAATCATTTGTTGAATTATTGGGAGGAAAAATATGGATTGAATCTTCTCCAGAAAATGGTTCAACATTTTATTTTACACTCCCATTAAAAGTCAATAAATAAAAAAAACGCAGAGAATATTATTCTTCAGCTTTTTCAATAATCAATGATTATCTGTAATTTTCTACCGGATCACAGGCACAAACCAGATTTCTGTCTCCATATGCATCGTCAATCCTGCCAACGGACGGGAAAAATTTATTTTCAATAATCCATTTCAAAGGAAATGCAGCTTTTTCTCTGGGGTATTCATGTTCCCATGAAGATGAAATCAGCACATTATATGTATGAGGTGCATTTTTAAGAACATTATCATTCTCATTTGCTTTGCCGTCTTTAATTTCCATGATTTCATTATAAATTGTGTGCATTGCCTCAATAAAACGGTTTAATTCACGATAAGACTCACTTTCGGTGGGTTCTATCATCAATGTTCCGTGTACAGGGAATGATAAAGTCGGTGCATGAAAACCATAATCCATTAATCGTTTTGCAATATCTGCCTCTGATATGTGTCCTATGTCTTTAAAAGGTCTGCAATCCAATATCATTTCATGTGCAACAAACCCTTTTTCTCCTGTGTAGAGAATTTTAAATTTGTCTTTTAGTGAAGCAGCAATGTAATTGGCATTTAAAATAGCATATGCAGTCGCATTTTTTAATCCTTCGGCTCCAAGCATTTTAATATATGCATGTGAAATTGTCAGGATACTTGCACTTCCGAATGGTGCAGCAGAAACAGCAGTAACACCTTCTTTTCCACCTGTTTCGACCAATGGATGAGTAGGAAGAAAATCAACCAGATAATCAGCTACACCAATTGGACCCATTCCCGGACCACCACCACCATGAGGTATTGCAAAAGTTTTATGTAAATTTAGATGACAAACATCTGCCCCGATTCTTGCAGGATTTGTATATCCAACCTGTGCGTTCATATTTGCTCCGTCCATATATACAAGCCCTCCATTATCATGAATTATTTTTGTCATTTCCATGATTTTTTCCTCAAAAACACCATGAGTGGAAGGGTAAGTAACCATAAAGCAGGAAAGATTTGAGCTATGCTCAGTAGCTTTTATTTTTAAATCAGATACATCTATATTTCCTCTTTCATCACAGTTAACTACGATTACAGTCATTCCTGCCATTACTGCGCTGGCAGGATTTGTACCATGTGCGGAGGCAGGTATTAATGCTACCTTTCGGTGGTTATCTCCCCTGCTTAAGTGATATTGCCTTATTACCATCAAACCTGCATATTCTCCTGCCGCACCCGAGTTTGGTTGTAATGACATTCCGGCAAAACCTGTAATTTCTTTTAAATCATCAGACAATTCTTTGAAAAGTTGATGGTAACCTGCAGCCTGATCATTGGGAACAAAAGGATGTATATTACCGAATTCAGGCCATGAAAGAGGTAGCATTTCAATCGCTGCATTCAACTTCATTGTGCAAGACCCCAGAGAAATCATTGAATGTGTCAAAGAGAAATCTTTTCTTTCAAGCATTTTGATATATCTCATCATCTCTGTTTCAGAACGATATTTTTTAAAAACATCAAAATCAAGAAAATTACCAGTTCTGAGAAACTCGTTGCTGAAATAGGTTTTTCCTGTTTCCAATTTAATTTCACCAACACTTTTTCCTGCAGCTTCGGCAAAAATCTTTATCAATGTACTGACATCTTCAGTCAGAGTGGTCTCATCAATTGAAATGGAAATATTTTTATCATCAATATAAAATAAATTTATCTCATTGCTAAGCGCATTATTTTGCAGATTGCTAATACTTACTGACTCAGGAATTGTTATTTTTAAAGTATCAAAATAATTTTTATTTTTTATTGTATAACCAAATTCATTAAGTTTCCCTGCAACCAGTCCCGTAATTGAATGAACGTGATCTGCTATGCGTTCCAGTCCTTCCTTTCCATGATAGATTGCATACATTCCTGCCATTGTGGCCAGTAATGCCTGTGCTGTACAAATATTTGAAGTGGCTCTTTCCCTTTTAATATGTTGCTCACGTGTCTGCAAAGCCATACGGAGGGCTCTGTTTCCCTGGGCATCAACAGAAATGCCAATAATTCTGCCTGGCATAGTGCGTTTAAATTTATCTAGAGTTGCAAAAAATGCAGCATGTGGTCCTCCATATCCCATAGGAATGCCAAATCTTTGAGTAGAACCGACAACAATATCAGCACCCCATTTTCCCGGAGGAATAAGTTTTACCAGACTTAAAATATCAGCTATCACACCAACCATTATTTCTTTTGCATGTGCCTGATCAACAAAATTTTTGTAATTGTAAATTTCACCATCAGCAGAAGGATACTGAACAATGGCTCCGAAAACCATATCATCAAATTCAAATTCATCAAATTTCCCTATATTTAATTCTATTCCTAATGGTTCAGAGCGAGTAATTAAAACATCAATGGTCTGGGGAAAAGTGTTTTCATCAACAAAAAATATATTAGCCCCTGATTTTACTGCTGC
>JBDRPR010000334.1:0-2852 GCA_043826845.1 Bacteroidota bacterium | reverse complement strand
TGTCAATTATGACGCTGCCAGTATTTTAACGAGCCCTCTGACTTTCTCGGCATGCCACCTAAACCCTTTCTTTACCGTCGAAACCTGTCGCCCCCTAATATTTGATTACTCCCCCGAACTGAGGAATGCTCCTTGACTAACTTGTCGAAGTGTCGCCCCCCTTTTATTTGATTACTTGTATAAAGATAACAATATTAAAACCCTTTGTCAAGGCCTGCAGACCTCAAACAAAAAGCACAGTATTTTAACTATGCTGCTAAAAGACTGGTGCGCCATAAAGGACTCGAACCTTTGGCCCGCTGATTAAGAGATTGCCACTACTTTTCCAACACACTTGGACTATTTTACATCACAATAGGTTACAAGTCAACTGTTATTGTTAAAATGCCGTTGTGCCCGATTTGTGTCACATATTCTTTGATTAAATTATATGGCTGTTTAACTATCTATATCCTACCATACTTTTACTCGTTGCCATTTCCCTCCATTTGCTTTTGTATATCAACAAATGTTTCAGCAGCTTCTTCGGCAAGTCTTTCCATAACCTTGACAGAAAGAATCATATCTATAGTTGGACGTAATAATATTATAGTAGAAGACAACAAACAAAGTGAGGCGGCAGCATTTTGGCCCGGGTCTGCTAAGCCAAAATCCGACGGTCCCGCTAATAGCAATTGCGTTTCGGGTAGCAATCCCAACTTGAATAATACCCCTTTGGGATTTGCATGTACGTTGTAGCTTGCTAATTTATAATATGGTCGCATATGGTCTACACCTATGCTTCGCTCAATATCTGCAAATCTTGGACTTGGGTTTTTTAGAACATCAGCTGCCCAGCCATATTCACTAGCATATTCTACGCCATATAGTGTTTTCAGATCATTGATATCTGTTTTTAACTTATTAAGTTCAGAGATATCAAATGGCAAGTATCCAAGCCTTTCACAATGTTTTTCATAGTTCAAAGCCGCATAATATGAGTCAACCGCAGAATGCTGCAAGTATCTTTTAGCTGTTTCCTCACCATGTTCTTGTATGAACGATGCTACAACTGATATTTCATGTAGCGTTCGCCATCTCGCCATTGCACCGTCAGCATAACCAGAACTTATAAGACGCAATATTTCTCCACCAACTTGGCAACCTCTCGCATTTAACCTGGTCAATACTTCTGCCAATGTATTACTTTTATCTTCATCAGTTCTAAACTCATCATTTATATTTGATCCCAATTCAGTTGCGATTGTAAGAATCATACCAAGCAAGTCAATTGGATGTTTCCATATGTTTACAAGGTCAGATTCAAATTTGTTTTTTATTATTTGTTGTTCATGCTTCTCTTTAGGCCAACGCTTTTTTAGAACTGTGGTCATGTGATCCGTTATATTTTCTAATGTTGACTCAATTAACTCAGGCATTTTTTGGATAAATTTCTCTGCTTTTCCCTCTATTGATTTAATATCTTCTTCGGTTATGTCAATATTTATGTTTTTGTTTTCCCATAATTTCCATTTTTGATATATGATATTATATTCTTGTTTTTCAGATATTATTTTTATTAAATGCTGTTTTTCTTTTTTGGTTATTGTTATTCCTTTGGCAGCCAATTTAGATGAGATTAAATCCGCCACCATTCCAGGAACAACTAAATCTAATTCTTTCTTAAGTATGTTTTGTAAATTATTCATTTGTCTATTGCTTGTAAAATAGCTTATATTTAATATGTGACTTAATTGTTCCTGTTTTCGTTTATTTTCTATAGGAATACGTCATTGTCATCTAAAGCATGTACAAGGATATCCCTTTTCCAGACAAACACAATTAACTTGTTTTCTTAACTTGCTTATTATGGGCATTGTGACATTAGACACTTACTGTGCGTATTCAGGTAAGCAACGAAATGTTTTCTTAAGCAATACATAAAAGTAAGGTAAATATTTTATCAAAGGATATGATTTGGTATACAATAACTTTGGGTTAGTGCTCTTTTTAATGTCGGGATATCTGGTGTTAATGGAATGTGGTAGGGTTATAATAGAAGTAAAATATAAAACAAGAAGTGAATGACATAAATAAGGTACCTTATTCATTGTTTTACAAAAGGCTTTTGCAATACTCTTGTATCGTTTGTCACTTATTGTATTTAAAGATGTCTCGGATATAATCGTTGCTTCCCGCTTTGCTTCTTCTGACCCAATAGCTAACAATAACTCAATATTTTCCTTTTTCGAACAGGCGATTGAAGTTTTTATTGTATTGACAATTTTATTTGTCGGCTTTAATCTAGTAAAGGATTGCGGAGTTAAATATTGAATAATATTGATAATGTCCCTGTCAGTCATATTAACAATATATTTCTTGTTGGTTTTTATATTGTATAGGCTTTCAAGACCTTTATCAATAACCCTTTTTGTTTCTGGAGACAATACATTATTTATAGTTTGGACATTTCTCAATTGTGGATTTATATTTGTTGCAGCAGAGATATCTATAATTAATTGCTGTTGTGCTTTTAGAATTATATTATAAATGTTAAGTGTATTATGTCCGATTTTATTTTGTAATTCTTCTGGTGTAATAATTTCATTAAAAAGCGCAAAGGCTTTGTTCGACTTTTCAACAGCTTGTTGGAAATAGAATAGTGCTTGTGGATACAATCCTTTTTCATATAGTATTATGGATGATTTTAGGTCATCCTGTGCAATGTTTAGTAAAGTAGTTGCAAACTTCATGTTTTTAATCTTTTTATTGTATTTATGCTAAATCGTCCTTAACCCTGCATTTTATTTATATAATACTACTACTCTAACCATTACAAGTCAACTATTATTTCATATAAATAATAGCCCGGC
>JBDRPR010000333.1:0-4248 GCA_043826845.1 Bacteroidota bacterium | reverse complement strand
GTCTGACAATTTTTTGTTTATACTATTGCTTTATCAATTTCCTTGTAATTACTTCCTTGTCAGAATAAATTTTTAAAAGATAAATTCCTTTATTAATGTTGTCAATATTTATGTTTGTTTCTGAATTATGCAAAATAGCACTTTTTAATATTTGTCCTTCTAAATCATAAATTTCAGCTTTTGTACATTCATTCCCTGTTATTTTTATAGTAATATCATTATTTGCAGGATTAGGGAAAATTTTAATATTGCTATAATGAATGTTATTTGTTTCATTTATTGATGTAGTAAAATCATAAACATAAAGACCATGTTCGGTTCCTGCATATAAATGTAAAGTATCAGCAGGGCTTTGGGCAAGGCAATAAACCAAGCTGTCTCCAAGGTCATTATTGATTGTTTCCCAGCTTATTCCACCATTTATTGTTCTTTTTACTCCATCGCTGGAATCTGATGCATAAACAGTGTTTGGATTAATTGGATTAATAAGAATATCAGTAATATATGGCCAATATTCTGAAACATCCCAGCTTCCGCCTAAATCAATTGAATTGTACATTCCATCAGACCAGCTACCTCCTCCAATAGCAGCCCATAGGTAATTTCCGGATTCTTCAGATGAAATTGCAGGAATCATAGCATTTGTAGCAGTATTCGTATTATGCCAGTATTCATCAGCAGAACCTAAAAGAACATGATCAGGATAATAGAAAATACCACCTTCAGTTCCCACAACATACTCAATAATTGGATCTTCAGGAATAGTTATTGGATATACATCAACAATTGCAAGAACATTCAAATTATCCAGACTATCATTCATTTGCGTCCATGTCGTTCCAAAATTTATGCTTTTTAGTACACCAAGACTTTTTGATCCGACAAACATTGTTCCTGGTGTCCAGGCTGGAATAGAAAGTGAGGTTGCGCCAAAAATCCAATCCAATACATCCCAATTATTACCCTGGTCAATAGATTTATATATCCCATCGCTAAATGAGCCCGAACCCATTGTGGCATATATTGTGTCAGGATTGCCAGGATGAAATGTAATTGAATTGAAGCCTGTATTAATTGAAACTGTATCCCAGTTCAATCCTCCGTCAATAGACTTATATATTCCCATCCCTGTACAGAATATTATATCCGGATTTTGAGGGTGAACAGCGACTGCATTAATTCTTTAATTCGGGAATTCCAAAAATGTCCATTGTTGTGAATAACAATAAATTCCATTTATGATTGAAAGAAAAAGTAAAATTATTTTTTTCATAGCACATACTGTTTTAAATTTTTACCAGTTGATTAGGTATTTAAGATATAGACGAATAAAAAAATAAAGGTTGCCTGTTTGTTTATTTCTTTTCACAGTCAATCAATGCGAATGGAACACTCAATTTGAAAAACCCATCTGCATATGCTTTTTCATTCATATAATTTTCAATCTTTTTAAAGATATCATCTTGTTTCTTTGTTGGAAAAATGCTTTTCCATCCATCCAAAAAGGATAAACGAATAAAATAGTGATTCAACATTGTTGTCCCATCAACGAATTTATAATCAAACTGGTCATGTATCACTTTCACCACTGAAAAACCATGTTGCTCTATCAGATTTTTATATTCAGTCAGTGGTTTTCTTTTTTTGTATATCTGTTTTTGCATTTTTATAAGCTCAGCTTCCATTTTCAATTCTTTGAGCACAATTTCCATGATATCATAAAACTCAATCATTGTTTTGTCCAGATTTATTGTCATTACAAATTGACCTCCTTTTTTCATTATTCTGGCACACCCGCTCATGACTTTGTCAACATCAGAAACATTATTTATTCCATTATTACTGGTTATCAGATCAACAGAATTATCCTCAAGAGGAATATTTTCTGCAACTCCCCGAATAATTTCAACGTTATTAATTCCATAATATTCTATTTTGCTTTCAGCTCTTTTTATTGCCTGTTCCCATGGATCGATTCCATATATTTTGCTGGAATTCCCTAATCTCATTGCTAATTCTGTCAATGGAAAACCTGTTCCAAATCCAATGTCCAGAACTGTCATGTTTTTTTTCAATTTGATATTATCAAGTAGTTTTAATCCAAAAGGTGCAGCCCAAAAAGGTAATTCATCATATAGTCCGGCAGATTTGTCCGGGTTGATATCAATATCTGTATTCAAATAATTTGTCATGTTGCAATAATTAAATCTTTTCATTAAAACAAGCAGAAATTTAAATAAAACAGCCTGATTTTAATGATATATCTTCCCAACCGGATAAACATTTATTCTTTCATCCCAATATGGAGTTTTAGAATAAAACCAGTTACAAATTGCCCATTGATTGTCTGCAAAATCAGGCTCTTCTTTAATTTTCTTCTCAAACTCGGCTTTCAGAATGCTGTCTTTTGCAAGCATTTCCCTGGCCATTGTTTCCATAACATAGGTTTCCGAATACTCTTTCTGTTCGAAGATTGTATTGAAAAACCCCCACTGAAAATATGAATCTGGTGATTCGGGTTCAAGAATCAGGGCAATGATTTTTGCTCTACGTTGGTTCATATCTATCAATATCGAACCTCTTTGAAATAACATACTAGTTTCAATTTCTTCAGAATCAAAGTTTTGAATTTTTTGTCTTCCTTCGTATGGACTTTGATCCCATCTGACATTTTTAAATTTGTATGTTTTTATAAGAATTGAAGTGTCTTTTTCAAGTTCAATAAATTTAATTCCATGAAGTTTTATTCTTTCAATTACATCAGTCCATTCAGTCGGAATTATATAGACATCAGGTAATTTAACAGATTTATCTGTTTTCAGGTCATTAAACAAAGCGAGGTTGAAATCCTTTTTTGAACCGTTATATTTAAACCAAGGACCATTAGTCATGTCACTAATTTCTTCGGTATATTCAATACCTCTGAAAACAACTATAACACTGTCATTTGATAGCTTATAATCAAGAGGAAACTCTGTTTTTCTGAACTCAGGAGAGCTGATTCTTTCATCTGCGACCATATTTATATTTAATAATTCTTTGTACTGATCATTAAGTATTTCCATTGTAAATTTTATCATTTCGTATGTAGAACTGACCCTGTTTTCATAGTTTTTTAGCATATGTGTTTCAATCAATAGTCCCGGTCTGTTCTGATATGAAACATATCCGGTTGAAAGCATAGCTTTTGAAATCCATGATCGTAACCCGCTTTTTGGATCGTGCCAGCGACTGAAAGCTACGTATGGGAAAATGGGATAACCTGCGCCTTCCATCATTTTTGTTATACGATCAAGATATGTTTCTTTTTGCCAGTTTGTTTGGTCAGCATCCATATTCCCTTTTATTTCCAGTCCATAAGTCAATGCATATTGATAATCAGCTCCATCGGTTGTATGGCAATCTATAAAAAAGTCGGGTAGCCATTCATTAAAAAGTTTAAGCCATGATTTCATTTCAACCGCATCTGCTTTCAGAAAATCGCGATTTAGATTCAGGTTTTGAGCAGTGGTTCTCCAACCCATCATTTCCGGCCCGTTCTGATTAATTCTGCTGTATTTGATGAAACGACGATGCCCATCAACATTAAAAGATGGTATAAAAAGTAAAGTTACATGATCAAGCAAATTCTCATATTTTTTGTTTACGATAATATCCCTTACAAGCATGAACCCTGCATCAACTCCTTCTGGTTCACCCGCATGAATATTGGCTTCGACAAGTAAAACAACCTTTCCCGATTTTCTTACTTCTGATACATCAGTAAAACCATCTTTATCAATTATTAGTAAAGGAAGAACATAACCCTGAACACTTGTACCGAAGTTTGAGTAATATACCTGATCTGAAAACGCATCGAGTTTTTTACAAAAACTAATAACTTCATCATATGTTGCTGTTTTCGTGTAACCTGATTTTTCATATTCAAGTAACCACTCTGTAGGATCAGTATTATTTCTACTGGCATTATTGCATGATAACATTAATATCAGAGCAAAATATAGAAATGTCTTCATTTTGTAAATTTTTAATATATTAATATTGGTAAAAATTGTAATAAAATAATTGAATCATAAGATTTTATATTCATTGGCTCCATGGTTTTTGTTCTTTTAAATTCGTAATAAAATCTACCGTAATACTTTTTCCAATGATCCGTATTTTTGGAAATATGATTCCAGAGAGACTGCTTTAGTCCTTCAATATCTGAATTGTATTTACTCCAAAATAGAAACCCGCCTGTAACAG
>JBDRPR010000332.1:0-5196 GCA_043826845.1 Bacteroidota bacterium | reverse complement strand
GAAGATTTTACTCCCTACGGGAAACAAATAGTACAAATACAATTTGTGGATACAATTAGTAAAAAAATAAACAATGTTTTCGATATCAGAGAAAACAACCCCTATGTATTTGATGCTTCTTTTATTTCGCAAAAACCCTCTTTTGATACATTATATCAGTTGAATGTCAGTAAATTTAAAAGCATACCGGGTTTAACTTATATAAAAGAATATAAAGACTATATTGATAGCTTGGGAAACGAAATATATGCAAGTATATATATTGGAATATATTCTAAAAATACTAATTACACTATTGTTGGATACTGGCTCCATGCATATTCAGACAATGCACTAATTGGTTATAGTAATTGTTTTTTGGTGCTTGATAACTATGGAAAGATATATAAACCATTGACTTATATTAATGAAAAAATCAGTGTTATGCCAACAATAACTGGGGATGGGAAATATCTGATCATTGGATACGGAGGCGGACTTGCCGATGAAAATCTGATCAGGTTTGAAAACATCGGATATATGATATTTGATCTGCAATTGGATAAAAAATTTAACTATGTGTTAGAGAGAAAGAAATATAATGATGTTGGACCCTTTATATGGGATAATGGCGTAATTTGTATTGAGGTGTCAACCTATACCAGACAATGTTTGTTAATCGTATTGGATTTAGAAAACAAATATATTTATTCAAAGGAATATTCAAGAGAAAAGAGATCATTGATGAAAAGTGTTGAAAAAGACCATGTAATCTTTTATACGGATCCAGAAAAAACACAAACTTATAGTGAATCTTTCTCAGAACAGTTTCAAAAACAGGAGTTAAAAAAATGAAAAAAATAATATTATTGATATTGTTTATGGTTGCCGGATATTTTTGCTTTGGACAATTAAACTATTATGTTAAATACAAAGAAAATGGCAATGATATTGAATTTACGACTAATAAAATCACCTCTGATTTTGGGAAAAGAAGAGGAAATTTATCCCACTGGCACAGAGGAATTGATTATGGAGGTATTGCAAAGGGGACGAGATTGCTGGCAATATCTGGCGGAACAGTTGCAAAGATTGAAACCGGATATGTAGTGCTGATCATTGATGGTTCTATTGATTTTGGATATGGTCATCTTTTTAAGAATGGTTCTTTACCTTTAGTGTCTGGAAATATGGTTCTTACATATTTGGACAACAGTACATTACACAAAGCAATTATTGACCTAAATACAGGTGTAGCGATTGGTGAAATCCCAGGAACAGCAACCTATAATGGTACACCCTATACAGTTGTAACCACTGTTAATCAATATGATGAAATTGCACCGATTGGCGATTCCGGTGGCAATTACCCAACCCATCTTCACTTGTACCGGTTTTATGATATCAATCAGGCAATTGCTGATTATAATGATGTAGATAATGATAAAGATCCTCTTGAAGTTGTTCATCACGATAATACAAATTATACAGTTGAAATTGAAGGAAAGGCGCTTACTATTAATAGCCAGTCGTATATCAATAGCAATGATATTATAATATTCTCTGGTGAAAACAGTATCTCTTTCAGAGCACGATGGACTATGGATGGTGCTGCCACAGGTGCAACATATAATAATACTGTTATGGATGTTGATTTGGTTGAACTATTTATAAAACAAGAGAGCAAACCTGTTGAATTAGGACAACTATGGGGTAACCAAAACAGTAATTATAAACTGATCAAAGGCCATAATTACGAATCAAAACTTAGCCATGGAGCCAGAATGAATTCAGATATTTATCCGGCATGTATTACTCAGCAGAATAATTATGGAAGCACAACAAATACGGGTATTTATCCTCATGCATACAACAGTAGTTCAGATGGATATCCTTATGATGATTATTATTTTTCCGATTTTCGTACAAGAATACATAAAAATGATAATTTCAGTCAATCTTCTGTTTTATATGGCTATAATAATGATGATGTCAGATACCATGATGGTAGTTATAATTTATATGCCAGAATTATTGATGTCAATGGACATTTTGGTTTTAGCAATAACAACACCCCACCTGAAATTGTCGTTGACAACTTTCTCCCCTTCATTCAGCAGGTAGAGGTATTTAAAACCGGTGTTACAAATGCTGTTTACTGGGGAGAGTGGCAACTCACCGGCGCCACAGCCACTTTTGACCGTTTGCACGGCTATGTTATGCCCGGCAGCAGCATTATTATTAAAATAAAGCCTTCGGAGAAACTGGAAAACATCAACCTTGATATTGATATCATGGAAAATGATGTGGTACTCTCTACTGTTTCTAATGCCGGTACTTATGATAGTCAGACCAATGTTTATACTTATGACATCGGCATTATTTCACAGTATTATTTTACAAAACTCCAGCTTAAGATCAGCGGTACTGATAAAGCCGGAAACCCCCTGATGGGACTGGATTATTATTTAACCAATTATATTTACCTGAATCCTACATTTACAATCCCGCACCGCACAGGCACAAACAGTTGGTCAGCGACAGTGCCTGCAAACAATACCGATCTTGTACATACAATATATTTTGGTTGCAATAATTTCGGTAGTTCCGGAGGCAATAAAAACATGATTGCTGATACGTTGCTTGCTGATTCCATTATTACTAAAATGCAAACCAGAGAGGGTACAGAAGAAATACCACCCTGCCTTGTCCCTGATTTTTATGCTTCAAACACAAACCTTACAGCAGGAGGTACAACAAATTTTTACAACACTACACTTTTTTCTCCCGGGGATATTTTATCCTGGTACTGGGAATTTGAGGGAGGCACTCCCTCCACATCTTCATCAGAAAATCTTACAGTCCAATATAATACTCCGGGTGTTTATAAGGTCAGATTGGTGGCAATGAATCAATCCCTTGTAGAAACTGAAGAAAAAGAGGGATATATAACTGTTACTCCAACCGATGGCTCACCGCTTGCCGATTTTCAGGCTTCACCAACAGTTGTTGAGACCGGTCAGGATGTTTATTTTTATGATAATTCGCTTGGCAGTGGTATAACAACCTGGTACTGGGATTTTGGAAATGGAAATTATTCATCTGATGTGAGTCCTGTAGAATCATTTTTTTCTCACGGAGAATATACAGTTTCACTCACTGTAACAAATTCATCCGGTAGTAGCCATACAACAACAAAAAATCAATATATCAAGGTGTTGGATCAATATTCAAATGAAATCTGGTGCGATAATTTTCCTTCATTTATTTTCCCCGGAGGGAGTACAAATATCTCCGGAGGATACAATTGGGCACCCAATCAGAATAATATATATCATTTTACATTTAATTTCGGAGACGGACAGGAATGGCTTATATCGAATGCAGATCCGATCTGGACAAGTGTTAACCATTCATATAATATAGCAGGATCATACACACCCTATCTTGAAATAATGGAAGTCAACAACAATTCGGTTGTAGAAATTCTTACCACCACATGTCCAGAAATAACTGTTTATGGTGAGGTACAGCCCCTTACTGCCGATTTTGTTTATGAATCGCCTGTTTATAAAGATGAGTTAATCACATTTACTGATGCAAGTTCAGGAGGTGCTTTAAATGTCAATCCTGCTCAAAATATGCACTATTGGGTTTTATCAGATGATAACAATGTTATTGAGGATGATAATGATTATAATATGACTAATTTTGAATACACTTTTACTTCAACCGGAAATTACTATTTATATCATTATGTTGTGGATGCAGAGTTGAATAACAATGGCATTACTAAAACAATTCAGGTAGTTGAGCCTCCACCCGTAACTAAATGTATAGTTTCGTTTCTTGACAGAAATATTCCAATCTCTGGCACAAATTATCTTGAAAAAGGAGTAGAACATTGTTTTACAAGTAATTCGTATGATAATGAATACCTTTCTGATTGTACTTTTGGAAGTGATAAAATTACAAACTTATTATTGGTTATAGAAAAACATCTCGGTTATGCAAACCTGTATGGCTACGTGACTTTGAATACCCCACCCGCAGGTGGATATGTTTCAGGGCAACAAATTAAATATACATTTGAAGAACCAGGCACCTATTTTGCGACTTTATATGCATGGAATAATGCTAGACAAAGTACCAACAATATTGCTTCAGATATACTTCCTTCATATATAACCAATAATTTGTCAACCTTGCATAATAATATTAATAATGATCCTTATATTGATTATAGTAAAACAGGGATGTATCCAATTTATGTAAAAGATTGCGGACCACCTTATAAAGAATACACCGGGCCAATTTCTCAAAATTCAATAAATATAACCGAAGCAGAGGAATTTCAGTTTGGGGGAACCGGTATGCCGGCGACAACAATTTTAAGCAATGTAAATCAAACATTTACTGCAAGAGAAACAATTGTACTTGATGTGGGTTTCAGCACAGAACAAGGCAGTCATGTAATATTTCAAATAGCAGATTGTGGTGTAATTAACAATCCATGTATTTATGCAAAAACTTTAAATGCAACTGATACGAATCAACAAAATCTAATATCCGAATTTAAAATATTTCCTAATCCATGTAATAAATATACAAATATCAGCTTTAGTGGGAATAATAGCAATTATACTGAGATAGTTATTTATAACATCATTGGAAAAGAAGGTCAAACGATTTTTAAAGGTTTTGCTTCAAAAGGGGAAAACATTATACAGTATGATACATCAGAATTACCTGATGGGATATATCTATGCAAATACCTTTGTAATGATGATAAAAAAGTTATTAAAATCATTAAAAACAGTAATTACTAATAATCAGAATATTATAATTCAATTTCAAATATACTTTCTATAAAAAGCAATAAGGCATTATAGGATTTAAATATCTGTTAAAAAACATATTTTATTTCTCACTTGTAGAGGAAATATCCGTTAATCAGCAATAAACCCAAAGAATTGTGAATAGGTTTTATTTCCTGATATTTGTCAGTATTTAGATTACAAAAAAAAGTTATATTTTTGAGGTTCTTAATTAAAATTGAGTTTGTATGAAATGCCCATGATAAAAATTTATCATCATCCCGATAGCTATCGTGACTATCGGGACCATGTGACAATAATTTAAAAAATAAAAAAATAAACACATGAATAATATAAAGATTAAAGTTTACGGTTTTATAAGAACAACCAAAAGACAATT
>JBDRPR010000331.1:0-21059 GCA_043826845.1 Bacteroidota bacterium | reverse complement strand
AATAGCAAACGATGCTTTTGAATTAGCCACCCTGATAAATGACAATACTATAATGGATACTTCTGAAACTGCTCTCATGCTATTTGCCCGAGCAGATTTGTTAATGTATCAGAAAAAAGATTCTCTGGCAATGTTGACTCTTGATACTATTCAGGCACAATTTAGTGATCATTCATTAATGGATGATATCCTGTATAGAAAAGCAAATGTTTTTAAAAGTAAAGGTGATTATATTCAGGCAGCCGAGTATTTTCAAAAGGTGGTTGATTATTATTCCTACGATATCTTAGCGGATAATTCATTGTATTATCTTGCTGAACTCTATGAATTACATTTAAATGATAAAGAAAAAGCAAAAGAATTATATAATAAACTTATGCTGGATTTTCCCGGAAGTATATATGTAATTGAAGCCAGAAAACGATTCCGGTTATTAAGGGGAGATAAAATAGAAAAACTCGAGAACAAGACTTTATACCAGTAGCTAAATTTATAATTGTAAGCTTAATAATAAATATCAATAGTAGCCGAAAGAACTTTTTAACCCTAAAAAACTAAGAATAGAAATAAATTATTTTATTACCGGTCACAATTTGAAATTCCTTAATTTTGCCACCAATTCGATAATTATCGTGACTAAAACACCAAGATTTCACAGTGCAGTGAACTTGGGATTTGGAATTTTAGACTTGGAATTAACATTGTGAATTACCATGACAAAAATATGATGCTGAGTAAAAATATAATTGAAGAATAGAATAGATGGTTAATCAGAAAAAATCGTACATATTTGCATTTCTGGCTATAATTCTGTGGTCAACTGTTGCAACTGCCTTTAAAATTTCACTTCGTTCATTTGATTTTATTCAATTGTTGTTCTATGCAACTATTGTGACTATTATAATTCTATCTATTGTATTAATCGCTCAAAACAGATTTCTTGAACTTTTTCGTTTCTCAGCTAAAGATTATTTAAAGTCAGCATTTCTGGGCTTTCTGAATCCCTTTTTATATTATATGGTTTTGTTTAAAGCCTATGTATTATTACCTGCACAACTTGCACAGCCATTAAACTATACATGGCCAATAATGCTGGTTATATTATCAGTTCCTATTTTAAAACAGAAACTTACAGCAAAAAGTATAATCGCAATGATTGTGAGTTTCTCGGGCGTATTATTTATTTCGATGAAGGGCGATTTTTTTAATTACTCGAATGTGAATTTATTCGGAGTCTTTTTGGCTGTTGGAAGTTCTGTGATATGGGCTTTGTTCTGGATTTTCAACCTAAAAGACAAAAGGGAAGAAACAGTAAAGTTATTGCTGAATTTTTTTTTCGGACTGATTTTTATTCTCCCGGTCTTGTTCATATATTCAGAATTTAAAATCCATGACATTAAAAGCTATTTGTCAGTTGGATATGTTGGCTTTTTCGAAATGGGCATAACATTTCTTCTATGGTTAAAAGCAATGAAATTGTCAAAATCAAATGACAGAATAAGCAGTTTCGTTTTTATCAGCCCGTTTCTATCTCTGATATTCATTTATTATTTTCTGAAAGAGGATATATATTTCACAACTATAATAGGATTGATATTAATTATTTTAGGTATTATTGTACAAAAAATAAGATTTCTTGATAAAAGATAAAGTCATATTAGGTATTGATCCAGGTACAAACATTATGGGATATGGAATTATTCATATTCTGGAAAACAAACCCAATTTAATTTCTTTAGGAATTCTTAATTTGTCAAAATATGATGATCATTATGTCAAATTGCATATGATTTATACAAGAACAACCGGATTAATTGATGAATATCATCCTGATGAATTAGCAATTGAAGCACCGTTTTATGGGAAAAATGTTCAGTCAATGCTGAAACTCGGAAGGGCTCAGGGAGCAGCTATTGCTGCTGTTTTAAGCCGATCAATGCCGATTTTCGAATATGCTCCCAGGAAAATAAAATTGTCTATTACCGGATCGGGAAGCGCTTCAAAAGAACAGGTCGCTTCAATGCTTGAAAGAATATTTAATATTTCTGATATGCCAAAGAAAATGGATGCAACAGATGGACTTGCTGTAGCATTATGCCATTTTTATCAGATCAGCTCACCTGTCTTTAAAAAATCAGGATCAAATAACTGGAAAGATTTTATTAATAAAAATCCCGATAGAATAGGTTGAAGAGTAAACGGAATTGTACGTGCATCTGAAACAAAATTTATAGAAATGATATAAAACCATTGGTAATTTATTATAATTTATTTCGAAATAATTCATTATTTGAAATTTATTTATTACCTTGCTTGTCAAATAAAAAAAAAAAGTCATGAAAAAAACACCCATTTTTATTACACTGCTATGCATTGTGAATGGATTTCTTATTGCACAAACCAATGTTAAAATTATGGACATTGTGGTAACTCCTATTTTAAAAATTGACACAATTACCGGTCAACCTATTAATACTAACGGAGAAGAATTGAATATTATGTTTAAGATTAAAAATGTTGCTGATGCCGATAAAGTGCATGTTCTGTTCGGAACTGCACAGGATTTGGGCGATGTTCTAACCATACAAGCAGAGGTTCTTGAAAATTCCGGAATTTATTATATCTCCTTTAATGGTATTCAAAAAGCCGTAAACGGCTATACTGCCCAAACAGAAGCGGTACTTACTACACAGCAATTGGCAAATTATGCAAACATAACATTGTATGTCGAAGATAATTCAGGCCAGGAATCTTCACGCTTATATTTTGTCAAATAATTTAAAAACCATAAAAGATGAAAAAAATTACATTAGTTTTAATAGCATTTATAAGTTTAAACATAACTTTTTCTCAATATGTTTTAACCGTAACTAAAATAACAGATCCCGATAATTTTGAACATTCTTATAATTTCGTTGACAGTTTATGTGACCCTGAAATGTATGGGTCCCTGCAATGGGCTATACGAAAAGGAAATGATCTGGGAGGAAATTGCATAATAGTTTTTGATATTCCCGGTGTTGGACCTCATGTAATTGCGTTAAACAGCTATTTGCCTCCTATAACAAGTACTATTACTATTGACGGGACAACGCAAAACGGATATAGTTTTCAAAATCCTGCAATAATTATTGACGGACAAATGAATATATATGATGGATTATATGTATATGATGTAAATAACCTGATATTTAAAGGTTTATATATCAGGAATTTTCTTAATCATGGAATTTTTGCGATGTACTGCAATAATTTTCAAATAGTAGATTGTGTAATAAACAGAATAGATAACGGAATTTCTACAACAGCAGCAATGGGTATAAGAGTACAAGGTTCACAACAGGGAATTATTAAGGGAAATTATATTGGAACTGATATAACAAATGCTTCAACAATAGGAAATGAAAATTATGGAATTATATTTATTTCTAATCCAAGTAATTCAAATATAATTGGAGGCACAGGACTTAACGAAGCTAACATATTTGCATACAATGGCATAAGAGGAATATGGATAGGTTCAGGTAATTACAATAAAATATCCGGAAATAAAATCTACAATAATCCGACAGCTATTTCGCTTATTGGAGGAGGTAACGAAAACAAAACATCCCCCATTATTACAGGCTACAACACAACAACAAACCTGCTTTCAGGTACATCACAGGCAAATGATATAATAGAAATTTTCGGCAGCACAGGTGCAGAAAATGCCAATGAATATCTGACAACTGTTAATGCTGATGCAAATGGTGATTGGAATGCAGTTATTACAAACAATTATTATTCAAATTGTATTGCTACGGCTACTGATGCCTTTAATAACACATCGCAACTAAGTAATGCTTTAATGGCAGAAATACCGACAACACAATTAATCCCTTCAGATTGCGGAGCTACAGATGTTGAATTTGATCAGGTACTTACTGCCGAATTAGTACCGAATGCAGACCAATACCAATTTCACGTTTTCAATCAATCCGGTTTTGATGAAATTCTTTCAAAACTGGTAAATTACTTTAAGCTGAGTGAATTATCAAATCAGGTTAAGTATAATACATTATATAATATTAATATCCGAACATTTAATAATTCAGGTAATTATAGTGATTGGGGGGATACATGTTCAGTAACCACAATTAATCCTATTACTCAGTTGATACCTTCCGATTGTGGAGCAACAGATATAACATTTGATCAGATTATGACAGCAGAAGAAGTTTCTTTTGCTACTGAGTACGAGTTTTGGGTTAAATGTGTGGAAACTGGTGATGAAAAATACTACATTACCCCTAATAATTATATTTCACTTGAAGAAACAGGAATTGATTTGATTTATAACTCAGATTATGAGATATATGTTAGAGCTGGTTATAATGGGCAATGGGGAGACTTCAATTCAATGTGTAAAAACACTGCATCTCGTGATTTGCTATACGACAGAACATTAATTACAGGAATAGGTGAAGTTAATATTATTAATGGCACATGGAAAAGTAGTACCGTAGATGATAATGAAGATTATTATGATAAAGTAGGATTAGTGAACTCTGAATATTCATTGGCTGAAGTTGGCAAACCAAAATTACCTGTTACGATTGAAAGAATCTTGATTCCAATTGATGTTAAAGTAGATGAAATCATTATTAACAATACTAAAACTGATTCAATTGCTGGAGATTATTTTATACTTCCTGGACAACCGGACTTTATAATAAATGAAGAAAAACCAAATTTTGTAAAACCTGATACAGGAACATACAATTCACCTATAGCATATCCAGGCGAATTAGTTGAAATAGTATCCGAGGAAATGGTTATGGGATACCATATTGTTACACTTCAATTTAATGTAGTGGAATATGTACCTATAAGTAAAGAAATAAAGGTATATACTGAAATTGATTATTCAATTAAATACAAAAATGAGCCAAATATTGTTTCAAAGCCGAAATATCAGTCTCAGAGAAGGTATAATATTGTTAAAAATATAATATTGGATGCAATTTCAAATGATAACGAATTTGATACAAATAATGGCGGAGCAGAATATGTGATTGAAAACAATACCAGATCAGAAATTAGTACATTAAATATAGGTCATTTTCATGATGATAATATTAATCTAATACCAGATTATATAATTATTACAGATAATACATTAAAGCCTACTTTTGATGAATTAGCAGAATATAAAACATTAAAAGGTGTTCCCACAATAGTTGTAACGTTGGATGAGATAGTAGCAAATTATAATGGAGTAGATAATGCTGAAAGAGTTAGGAATTATCTTATTGATGCATATAATAATTGGGGTGGAGGATTATATGTATTATTAGGTGGTGATGTTGAGATTGTTCCTGCAAGAGTTTGTTATAAAAGCCTTAATGGATACTACACAAAAGCATCAGATTTATATTTTTCAACTACAGAAGGAGATTGGAATACAAATCAAAATAGCACATTTGGTGAACAAGTAATTGATGGAATAGGATTGGTAGCTGATGAAATTCAGGATTATTATCCAGAGCATTTTTTAGGTAGAGCTTCTGTTAATAATATTGACGAAGCAGAAACTTTTGTAAATAAAGTTATTGATTATGAAAATTATGTTGATATTGTTATGGGATCTAATTACGCGAACAGGGTACTTTTAATGTCAACATTTGGCGTAAACACCTCATTATCTATAATACAAAGCGATGGGGATGAATATATATACTTAAATGCATATCCTAATGCTTCCGATCCAAATCAAATGTTATTAAATAGAGTAAATGGTTTGAATGAAATCAATAATGGCAAATATAATATTGTGTATCATATTGATCATTCTACAGAATTAGGAATGGGGCTTAACTATCATATTAATGAAGGAATGACAGTTGGAGATGCATTGAATCTTACTAATGAGCATTATCAGCATATTTTATTTTCAAATGGATGTAGTCCAAATACATTTGTAATGAGTAGCATTTCAGAAGGTTTTTTAAATAACCCTAATGGAGGAAGTGTTGCTTATATTGGCAATTCTGCTGAGGGATATAATACTGATATTCCGCAATTCACAGAATTTTTACATAAAATATATGGTGATGGATATCAAAAAGATTTTCATATTGGGTCTGTATTTAATCATGTTGCAGGTTATGGCAAACAAGACGCTTATGGTTCACATCCAGAAGGAGGACCAAGAAAATCAAGATTAAGATTAAATTTATTGGGTGATCCTGAAATGCCAATATGGACAGAAGTACCAACAATAACGTTATCAGTTAGTCATATATTAACAATGTATAACGAGTGTACAAATATTGCTATTTCAGTTAACAATTCGTTTATCATTGGAGAGGAAGTGACAATTTGTTTATACAAACAAAATGAAGTTTATTCATATCAGAATATAATTTATGACGGTTCACTAATAACAGCATTATTCAATGAATGCCCTAACACACCTGGTCAAATAACAGTAACTGTTACCTGTCATAATTATATTCCAAGTGTAACATATATTGATGTTACACCATCTCCTGATGCACAATTGTATATAGCAAATATTCAATATACTGAAACAACAGTATGTAATTATGACAATAATGTTGATGCAGGAGAGAATATTGATTTAACTGTAAGCATGGAAAATAATGGTTTGTCAACAGCTTTTGATGTTAATTCAAGTATTAGTGCATACACAATTTACGAAAGTTTTGAAAGCAGTTTCCCCCCATTTGATTGGGAAATTGTAAATGGAAGTTCTGATTGGAACTGGAAAAAAGGAAGTGATACTTATGATGATCCAGGTAATAATGCAGCAGATTGGAATTATCTGTCTTATTTCAATTCAACACTAATAAATGGTTCTGCCCAATTGATATCTCCTGAATTTATTGTTTATAACAATAGTCTCAAATTTTGGATGTATCATGATGGTACACCAAACCCCTCTGGAAATGATGTATTGGATGTATATTTAATAGTTGAAGAATTATCTTCCAGTAGTACAACAAGTACATTGCTTTTATCAATATCAAGATATTCTGGTGTTGTTGGATGGAATGAATATATTCTTGATTTATCCCCATACAGTTTTAATATTTCTGAGTTTGACCAGTATAGGGCAAAAATTATGTTTGAAGCGGTATTGTGTGACGATCCAGCGATAAGAGATATTTATATTGATATGGTTTCAGTTGGATCTCCATTTGTTACTTTTACAAATAGTAATACTTCTTATGGAAATATCAATCCATTAAGCGTTAATAATCCATTATTTGACTACAATTTTGATGTTAACATTAATACACCTGATGAAACATCTCAACTTTTTAGGATTAAATCTACCGATATAAGTTCAAATGAATATTTTGATGATTTTATTGTTGATATAAACAAACCTGTTCTATCCCAGTATGATAAAACACATACATTTATAACTGATATAAATGGAAATGGCATAATTGAAAATGGGGATATTATTTCATTACAGGTTTGTCTGATTAATGAAGGCCATGCATTAACTAGCGTATTAAATGCTACCTTGAGTAGTACTTCATCCGATGTAAATATTAGTCAGCCAATCTCTTCATATAATATGATAACTTCTATTTATGAAGATAGTAATGTTGATGATGATTATAATATTACACCATTTGAGATTGAGTTTATTAGCGGAACACCAACTTTAGTTGATTTTAATTTAGAAATAACAGATGCTCATGGTAGGATATGGAATTTTACGTTTAATCTTGAGGATGTACCATTAATAACTTGTGAATCAATTGAATTTGAAAACACACAAAACTATATTAGTTTTACATGGGACGAAGTATCTGGTATACAGGGATATAATATTTACAGGTGTGATGTTGATGATAATACATATATTGAATTAGAACCGCTTGAAAAGTTAAATCTTTTACCTTTTGATTGGGAATATTATATGGATGAAGACGTTTTAGTTAAGAATGTATATAAGTATAGAATTCATACTGTTTCATTAGATGGAAATGAAAGTGATGATTATTGTGAACTATATGCATGGACATCATTGGAATACTTCCCTTCAAACTGGCCAAGGACTACTTTTGTTGGAAGACGACATCAGCAAGTTGTAACTACAGATATTGATGGTGATTTACAAGAAGAAATATTTTTATCTAGCAATGATGGACCTAAAGGTTCAATAATTGGAATGAACAATGATGGGACTCCAAGATTTGAGACTGATGGAAATATGACTACTGTTGGTGACTTTGACCAGATATATGCTTCATGGTCAAAATATATCTGTCATAATGGCCCTGTAATAGCAGATATTAATAATGATGGTGTTTTAGAATTAATTGAGGCTTATGATCGAACGCTTAGAGTTTTTACAAATATACAAAATACTCCAGATGGGCAAGATCTCTTATGGGAGTATAATTATGTAGATGGTACAACGGAAACTTATACAGGAACATGTCCTACGGATATTAATAATAGTCCGTTATTATGTGATTTTAATGATGATGGTAAACTTGAAATTGTTGTACATGAGTTAGGGGGAAAAACTGTTATTGTTGACTGTGACGGAACACTTTTATATGAAGGAGGATTGCCTGAGTGGTCATTTACAAACCCAATTGCAATTGATGTTGATGGAGCGTCTGATCCTTATATGTCAAATTCCCCAGAATTATTTCATTTTGCTACAGGAGATGGAAATAGTAAAATTACAAAAATTGATATTAATAGTTCTGGTGTTTTTCAAAGCACAGAACTTCAGACATTTACTGACAGAAATTTCAGATCCCCTCCTATTGCAGTTGATTTCACAGGATATGGAGATATTAAACTGGTTTCGGTTGCAGGAGATCCATTAAATTCCACTCAAGGAATTGTGAATGTTTGGAAATTGGATGGAACATTATATTGGCCGGATGATAAGTATGTAGATGTTGAATCAACATATTTAATGCCAGGAATTACTGCAGGAGATATTAATGGAGATAATACACCTGAACTAATATTTCTTGGAAATGAAAAGTTATATATATGGAATTTGGATGGAACTCCATATTATGAAGGAATTTCTGGTACAACAAGTCCATTCATACTTGAAGGAATATCACCAAAACTGTATTTAAAGTATCCATTAATAGCAGATATGGATGGGGATAATTTGAATGATATGATTTTTACTTGTGAAAATAAAATATATGCTTTTAATTCATTCATTGAACAAATTAAATATTGGCCACTTTCAACAATTGGAGCAATTGAGGATAATGCAATAATAAGTGACGTAAATAATGATGGGTTTTTAGAATTATTTGTTTCTGATAATAGTGGAACTATATATGGGTGGAACTTGAATGACATGAACAAAAATAATGTAGATTGGATAAAACCCAGATATAATTCATGGAATACAGCAACATATAATGAAATGACACTTGATATATTAAGATTAGGTGATTTATGTAATGGGGCTGATTATGAGGCTATACCTTTAGTTTCAGGAGGGAAACCACCATATTCATATCTTTGGAGTACTGGTCAAACGACAAAGAATTTAACCAATCTAACAGCAGGAACTACTTATTCTTTATCAGTTACTGATAATATTGGGAACACAGTATCACATTCATTTGAATTCAATAATTATGATTTTGTTTATTATGATGGAGATATAATAAATAGTGTTATAGCTTATGATAACGTTACTGGTTTTATATTAGGTGAGATAGTAATTAATACAGGAGGAAAATTAACAATTAATAATTCAAACATAACAGCAAGTAGTATAGGAAATATTATAGTCGAGCCAGGAGGAGAAATAATTCTTAATAATACTACAATTACTTCTTGTGAAGGTGAAATGTGGGAAGGAATTACAATGAAGACATCTACTTCAATAACATCTGGAGTAAATGAACCTTTAGTTGAAATGAATGGTTCATTAATTGAAAATGCTCGCACTGGAATTTATTCAAACATGACTGGTGCTGTTCAATTATCAGGGAATACTTTTCGAAATAATATTGTTGATATTAATATGTACCGTGAATTTTTATATGCTATTCCAGGAATGAATTATCATTATGATGATTTACAGAATTATATCAATAATAATATTTTTGAAACAACAGCTGAGTTAAATGATGCCTCGGAATATCCACTTTATCATGTTAAATTAGAATTCCATAGTATGAATTTTAAAGGTAATACTTTTCAGAATACAAGGACAGATGATTATGATATTACTAAAAGAGGAATTGGTATCTATGCAAATAGTTCATCCTTTAAGATTTTACCCGAATGTGCTGCTTATGTGAATATTGAAGAGGAGTGTACTGTTGGAGCTGATAGAAATGAGTTTACAGGATTATATTATGGGCTTAAAGCACATGCAGGTTATCTTTTAAGTGGAATTACATTAAAGCAGGCATATTTTAATAATAATTACAGAGGTGCTTATTTAGGAGGTTTTAAAAGTAGTAAAATTATTTATAATGAATTTAATGTAGGAGATTTAGGAGCTACAACAAATTATGGTCTCTATTTAAGTGGTTGTTCTAACTATAAGTTACAAAAGAATGAATTCCATGATGGTGATGTGGGTTTATGTATAAATAACTCAGGTTATTACTATAATAAAGTCTATGACAACATTTTTTATAATATGAATGTACCTAATAATGCAACGAGTATATTAGTTCATGGTAATAATAGTAATTATAATCAGGGAAGTTCTTCTTATCCAGGTGAAACAGGTTTAGAATTTCTTTGTAATAATTTATCTAGTTACTCATATGGTTTTGCAGTTGTAGATGGGCATATAGAAAAAGTTCAGGGTAATTTAGATCTTTTTAATTTCATTCCAACAAGAAATGTTATAGATCATAGTGGATGTGGAAATGCTACAGGTGATTTTCATATAGAGAATTCTCCATTATTAAATTATATGTATTGTCATGCAGAAAATGCATCTAACTCTGAACTTCAATGTAATTCTGCTGAGATCACAAACTTTGGATGGTATACAACACCATCAAACTTATTATGTCCTTCATTATTAAATACAGGGGCAAGTGTAATACTTAATCCATCCGAGAGATTAGCAGAATATATTGATGAGGCTAATGGGGCAGCTATTGCTCAGGAGAATTTAAGAGAACTAATTGATGGAGGCGATACTGATGGACTACTTAATAAGGTTCTTACTGTTTCACCAGGCACATACAAAGCGTTGTGTAATGACCTTATGGATGTAGCACCTTATATTTCAGATGATGTTCTTGTTGAGTTTATGGAAAATGAGTTTAAAGGAAGTCCAAATAAGAAAAGAGATGTATTATTAGCTTGCTCCCCACTTCCTCAGGTTGGAAAAGATCAATTGCAGGATACTTGGTTACCTCCTCCTTTTAAAGCTCAGGTTGAAGCTCAACAGGATGGTATTTCCGTAAGAGAGTTATTGGAAATGGAAGTTCAGTCAATACAAAATGATAAACAAGAATCTTTAAATCATTTGGTTTATTATGCAATAAATGAAGATGCAACAGAAACATTTAAAGATGATTTAGTTAGTCAATTGCAATCTGAAAGTGGATTTGATTCAAAATCAATATTAATACCAATGCTTATTGAAAAAGAAGATGTTGCAAGTGCTGAAATTGCAATATCTGATTTGCAATCTGAAATTACAGGACTACCAGTTGAAATGCAAAATGAGATAATGGATTATATACATATACAAGAAATTATTATTGATCTAATTCAGGCAACTGAATCAGAACAGGATATAATCGTTACAGATAATCAATTGTTTTTAGAGGGAATTGCAAATAATGAATTACATCCAAGTGGTGTAATTACGCAATATATTTTAGAGGAACATGGCATAAGTAATTTTGAAGAAAAAATAGTTTTACCATCTACTCAAATTGGAAATAAAATGATGAAAATATCTAATACGTATAATAATGATGAAAAAGAATTTAACTTTGGGGTATTTCCAAATCCAACTAAGAATAAAGTTAATGTTTCTTATTACATCTCTGATGTGAATTCTGAAAAAGTAATTAAAGTTTTCAATTTTGAAGGAAAATTATTAATTGAGAAAGTAATTGAATCTGATTCAGGGGTAATGGAACTCGATGTTTCAAACCTAGCTCCTTCTGTATATATGGTTTGTATTACAGTTAATGGAGAGTATAGGTATTATGAAAAACTAAGTATCCAATAGGAATACTTTTTAATTACAACTATCTGCATTAGAATAGCAGGTAGTTTAAAATATTTGATATAATTATGTTTAGATATATCGTTTTATATGCACTGTTTGTATCAACATTAATATCTTTCTCTCAAGATGCTGACGGAGTAGTAAGGTTCAATAACATATATGATTCTGTTCCAATGACAAGAAATATTATTGAAATAGATTCTGGTTATATATGTGTTGGAGGGATAACAAATACTTCAAATGAAATCAATATTCAAATTTCATTTATTGATACACTTGGAAATTATGTTTGGGGTAAAGAAATTGGATTTTCAGGCTATGATATATATCATGGTTTAAAGAAATCATTAATAAATACTTATGATGGAGGATATGCTTTAGGTGGTACTAAACAAAACAAATCTAATGAGGCTTTAACACAATTATTAATAAAATTTGATGAGAATTTTGATACTTTATGGATTAAAGAGTTCTATACTGACACAATATTTCACACAACTACGCAATGCCTGCAAACTCAGGATAGTGGCTATGTTTTTGTTGGTTATAAAGACCAGTCAAACACTACCCAGAGAACTGATATAATACTAACAAGAACAGATAAAAACGGAAATTTTTTGTGGAATAAAACATATGGCAACTATTATCTTTATGAAGAATGCACTTGCATTGCGCAAACAAAAGATAATGGTTTTATTATAGGAGGATGGAAAGGAGATAAGAATGATATTTATTCAGGAGATCTATACATAATTAGAACTGATAGTATAGGAGATGTAGTTTGGACAGAAACATATGGTAATCCTGATTATAATGATAGTGGAATATCAGACATTATTACTACAAAAGATTCTTGTTATATAATTACTGGTTGCAAAGTTTATGAATATGAGATAGGGTATAATAATATGAGGGCTAGGATTATAAAAATGGATGAGAATAGAAATTTTTTATGGGATAAAGAATATGAGGATATGGGAGAAGGTGTAGGTTTTTTAACACCAATAGAATTAGAAGATGGAAATATTGTTGTTACAGGAACATATAATGGAGTACCTCTTGAAGCATATCATGCAAATACCTTATATAAACTAGATCATAATGGAAATGAGATATGGCACAGACACCTTGAATACCCTTTAGGAGAAGAAGTTTTCTGTTATATGTTTGCACTAACTCAAACCAGGGATGGAGGTTTTGCTATGGCTGGAGTTGCCTATTTTTTTGACTTAACACCAACCCAACAAATGCGGGTAGTTAAAGTTGACAGTTGTGGATGTGATACAATGGGCTGTGATTGTGATTATAGTAATAGCCAGGAATATGAAAATAATTGTGAAATAAATATTTTTCCTAATCCTACAACAGGAAAAATAAGTATACAAGCTGAGGGTATTAAAAAAATAGAGGTTATGGATATGAACGGTAGATTAATGTACACAGGAAACAAAGTTGAAGTGAACTTAAGTAATTATCAAAAAGGTATTTTTATAGTAAAAGTAATAACTGAAAAAGGAGTAGCACTAAAAAAAGTCATTGTAAAATAAACAACTTTTTGGTGATATTTTGAGTCTATAAAAAAACAAAACAACATGAAGAAGTTTTTTATATTAATCATTTTGATACAGTTTATTTATTCTGTGAAGGCTCAATGGGTTCAAATAGGCGATGACATTGATGGTGAAGTTGCAAATGATTGGGCAACATACACTAGTGGTTTAAGTATAAGCTCTGATGGTAATGTTGTAGTTGTTGGAGCTCCATTTAACGATAGTAATGGAAATGATGCAGGTCATGTAAGAATATATGAGAATATTGGTGGTAGTTGGGTACAAATGGGCAATGAAATAATAGGCCAGGATTCTACTAATTGGCTTGGTTGGTCTGTAAGTTTAAATGCTGATGGAAAAAGAGTAGCTATTAGTGCTCCTCATAATTCTGGCAATGGTTATTGGTCGGGAAATGTCAGAGTATTTGAATATAACGGTGCAAACTGGATACAAGTAGGCAATGATATTAATGGTGATGCTGAAGATGTTTCAGGTTTATCTGTTAGTTTAAATGCAGATGGAACAAGAGTAGCAGTTGGAACTCCTTATAATGATGGAAATGGAATGTCATCAGGATGTGTCAGGGTTTATGAATATATAGGTAGTGATTGGATACAACTAAGTAGTGATATTGTTGGAGAAAATGGTAGTGATCAATCAGGTAATTCAGTGAGTTTAAATTCAAACGGAGATATTTTGGCAATTGGTGCACATTATAATGATGGTACTGGACAATCTGAGTGTGGTCATGTAAGAATATTTGAATATTCTGGAGGAAATTGGGTGCAAATGGGAAGTGATATTGATGGAGAGGCTATAGATGATAGATTTGGTTTTAGTGTAAGTTTAAGTTCAAACGGATTAACAGTTGCTATTGGTGCAGAAAGAAATGACGGAAATAATATTGGCTCAGGTCATGTTAGAGTATTTGAATTTAATAGTGGTAATTGGATACAAATAGGAAATGATATTGATGGAGAGTCTGGTGGTGATTATTCAGGTACTTCAGTTAGTTTAAGTTCTGATGGCAGTATTGTAGCAATAGGAGCTCCATATAATGATGGTAATGGTGGTAATTCTGGACATGTTAGAGTATTTGGATATAGCAGCGGAAATTGGATACAAATAGGTAGTGACATTGATGGGGAAAATGCCCTTGATTGGTCTGGTTATTCGGTTAGTTTAAGTGCTGATGGTTCAATAGTTGCTATTGGAGCACCTAATAATTATGGGAATGGAACAGATGCAGGACATGCTCGAATATATAGTTTTTCAACAAGTGTAAGTGAAAAAATAATTGAGGTTGTATATGCTATAATTTATCCAAATCCAAACAACGGCGATATGATAGTGGAATATTCTTTTACTGAAGACAAAGAGGGAGAATTTGTTGTATATAATGTAATAGGGACAAAGATGATGAGCTATAAATTAGTACCGGATAAAAGCAGAATAAATATTACAAACAATGCTTTACCTCCGGGTATTTACCTTTATAAAGTAAGTTCAGGTAATAATATAATAATAGAAGATAAATTGGTTATTATACGATAATAATATAAGGATATTATTAAACGGAACAGTCTTTTGTTATTACAACAAAAGATTGTTTCTCCTTATATTGCTGTATTGTATAAAGTTGATTGTTAAAAATCTTTTGTATATTTGCAAAGACAATTATCATGAAAAGTTTTATAAGATATTTTATTTCGGTAACTTTTGTTATACAAATACTTTCAACTACCGGATCTTATAGTCAATCTGTTTTCAATAAACATTATGATAATAATTTATTATTAGATGGGGTGAATGCAATAATACAAACAAATGATTATGGTTATTTAATAAGTGGAAATTCATATAATTTTTCAACTGGGTATACTGCTACTTTAATTATTAAAACAGATTGTACAGGTGATACAATATGGAAAAAAGTATATGATTTAAGCAATACAGGGACAGAATCTGCAATGTCATTATTAGAACTAAACAATGGAGGTTATATAGTTTCTGGTTATTATCAAGATACTAATTTATTAAAAAAAGATATGTATTTGATGGAATTGGATGTAAAAGGCAATATTATTTGGTTTAAAGCATATGGTGGAACAGAGAATGAAGGTAGTTATATGTTAAAACAGACTTATGACAAAGGTTTTATTTTATGTGGATATACCTCAAGTAGTATGAGTTACGGTGGCAATGATATATATGTTGTAAAAACTGATAGTCTAGGAAATGTTGATTGGGAAAATAATTATGGAGGTGTATCAGATGAATCAGGATATTCCATAGATTTAACATATGATGGAGGTTATATTATTGGTGGAAAAACATATAGTTATGGATTAGGAGTTGATGATCTGTATATGGTGAAAATTGACAGTCAGGGAAATTTTAAATGGCAAAAAACTTATGGCACTTCAGGAGATGATTATGGAGAAATGATTATACAGACTTTGGATAGTGGATTTGTTTTTGTAGGAGGCATTGATAATGGATCTGGAGGGTATAACTCATATATTGTAAAAACTGATAGTTCTGGAAATTATGAATGGGATAAGATCTATACACATATTTCATCAAATAATTTTAAAATAGTAAGACAATTATCTGATGCTTCATACATCGTTTCAGGAGGTAAAAGAAATATTGCAAACAATCTTGATGGGTGGTTAGTAAGACTTGATTTAAATGGTGATAGTCTTTGGTCAAAGCTGTATGGAAATCCAGCATTCTCAGTTCATGATTATTTTTATGATATGTGTTTAACCTATGATGGTGGGTATGCTATGGGAGGTCAATGGAATAGAGTTGGACCACCATATCAAAATGCATGGCTTGTAAAAACAGATAGTATGGGTTGTGACCAACCGATATGCAATAATGGTTGTGATAGTTGTGCTTATATACATCCTCAAATCTATTTTCCCTATGATACCATTTATTTATCATCCCCAACAGTTCAATTTACAGATACTAGCGATTTTGCACAAACATGGTTTTGGGATTTTGGAGATACATATACTGATACAGTTCAACATCCAATTCATACTTTTGCAACAGCAGGAATATATGATATTATGTTAATTGCTTATTATAACGATTGTTCTGACACTATTTATAAGCAGGTTATAGTTGTTAATGATGTCGGGATATCAGAGATAAATCATAAAAAAATATATGCGAGAATTTATCCAAATCCCAATTCAGGTTCTATGAGTCTTGAATATAAGTTTAAGAAAGAAAGTACAGGAAAATTATATATTTATGATGTTACTGGAGAAGAAATATTGCGTTATAATTTAGAGAACGATAAGGGAATTATTAATATTAAAGATAAGAATATAAACCCTGGTGTTTATTTATTTAAAGTTATATCAAATGACAAAATAATTAAGACAGATAAATTAATTATTTTGTAATTTTAGGATGGATATTGTTAATTGGTAATACAAGATTTGTAAATGAAATCAAAGGTTTTAATATTATTACTTATATTAATAGTTTTAGTAAGATGTGGTTTTTCACAAGCAGTATTCAATAAGAATTATGATATTGACTATTGTTATGAAGCTGCAGGAACTGTTTACCCATTGTCAATGAGTAGTGGTTTTATTTTAGGTGGAAATTATTTAAATATATCTTCTAGTTTTATAGGTTCATTGATTATTAGAGTTGATTGCACTGGGGATACAATATGGAAAAGTATATATGATATTAGTATCGGTGGAGGAGAAGTTATAAATAAAATAATTCAAATTAATGATGGTTCTTTTATTGTGACTGGTTATGCTCAAGATACTATTAATTATATGGGCAATATGTTTCTGATGAATATTAATATTTACGGTGACATTAAATGGATAAAATTTTATGGCGGATCTTATAGTGAATCTTCAAATGATTTAATTCAGACTAATGATAATGGATATATTATTGCAGGATACACAGATAGTTATACTAATGGTGGTAGAGATTTTTATGTTGTAAAAACAGATAGCATTGGAAATATTCAATGGGAGAAAAATTATGGTGGATTAAATGATGAAACAGCCTACTCAATTGATTACACATATGACAATGGATATATTATAGGAGGGAAGTCAAATAGTTATGGTGTAGGTATGTATGATATGTATATAATAAAAATAGATAGTGCAGGAAATTTTATATGGGATAATACATTTGGATCAAATTATGATGATTATTGTGGAACAGTAATTTGTACTATTGATAGTGGATTTGCCTTATCTGGTTATATTGATGTAGGTTCAGGAAACAAAAATGCATATTTTGTAAAAACAGACAGTTCTGGAGCTTTTGAATTTGATGCAATTTATGGTTATGCCAATAATTATGAGGGTTTTGAAAAAGTATTACAATTACTAGATGGGTCATATTTATTTTTAGGTGGTATATGGCTAGATAGTTATTATAAAAATCAAGGTTGGATATTAAAAGCATCAGCATCTGGTGACAGCTTGTGGTCTGTATTATATGGAAATATTGATTCAAATGCGTATGCAAACGATTATTTGTATGATTTACAAAAGACTTCTGATAATGGTTTTGTATTATGTGGACAATATGATTCAGAAACACAAAATAATAATGCTTGGATTATTAAAATAGATAGCTTAGGATGTGACCAACCTATATGCAATAATGGATGTGATAGTTGTGCATACATTAATCCTAAAATATATTTCCTATATGATACGGTTTATTTATCATCACCTACTGTGCAATTCGTAGATACAAGTGATTTTGCACAATCATGGTTTTGGGATTTTGGAGATAGTAATACAGATACGCTTCAGCACCCTTATCATACCTATACAAGTGCAGGAATATACGATATCATGTTAATTGCTTATTATAGCGATTGTGCAGATACTACTTATAAGCAGGTTATAGTTGTTAATGATGTCGGGATATCAGAGATAAATCATGAAAAAATATATGCGAGAATTTATCCAAATCCGACAAATGGAAATATCACAATTGAAAGCAGCCAGTCATTATTAGCTCCTTTAACTTTTAAACTAACTGATATTTTGGGGAAAGTTGTATTCAAAACAACCTTTACTTCTGATGGGAAAAGTGAAATTACTGTACAGGAGTTATCTGCTGGCATATACATGTATTGTATTTTAGATGCCAGTGAAAGAGTTCTATTGGAAGATAAACTTGTAATTTCAAAGTAGGATACCAGAATTTAAAAACAATTTAAGGCATTTCATCGCGTTTGTGACAATTATAAGGCTATTACCACCATGCTGCTATATTGCTTTTAGATTTCATTTAAGAAAAAAAAATCTTATTCATTGCTCTACGACTTTACTTTTAATTTTTGTATTGACATCATGTCAAATATTGAGCGATTTTTCAATTGTTCATCACAAATACAAAAAAGGATTTTATGTTGAAACACAGGAAAAAAAGGATCGGCTTATTAAAAAATCAGAAGTATTTAAAATCACGGAAAAGAAACCTGAAAATGTAGAAATAAATAAAAAAAGGGCTTTCGCCCTTTTATTTTTTTAAAGTTATACCATTTCCTGTTTAAAATTAATCCAATCATGCTTGATGTATAATACCGATAGAGAAGCTATTATAGTCAAAAAGACATAGTCGCATTGGACTATTATAGATTCCGTATCGGTATTAATACTCATCTTCGTTGAAGAAAAAATCCTCTTTACTGGGATAATCAGGCCATATTTCTTCAATACTGTCATAGGATTCTCCTTCGTCTTCTATTTCCTGCAAGTTTTCTATTACCTCCAAAGGGGCGCCTGATCGTATCGCAAAATCGATCAATTCATCTTTTGTAGCAGGCCATGGTGCATCTTCTAATTTTGATGCTAATTCAAGCGTCCAATACATAGTTTCTTTCTTTTTTTAGGTTTTACATTTTTTAAAAAAGGTTTGCGAATATATATAAAAATTTTAAATTACAAGTCAGGAGTCCATTTTATTTCTTCACAATGCAAATCCGCTGATAATCTGCGTGATAAAACAAAAAGATAGTCGGATAAACGATTTAAGTACTTAATTACATTGTCACAAACAGAGAATTTTTCTGAAACAAGTATAGTTTTTCGTTCCGCTCTTCTGCAAACATTTCTTGCAATATGACAAAATGAAACAATAGTATGACCACCGGGCAAAATAAATGATGTAAGTTTGGGTAACTTCTTTTCCATTTCATCAATTTCATTCTCCAACAGTTTTATATCCTTATCCGGAATTTTTGGTATTTTTACTTTGCAATTATCACAATCAGAAGCCAGAATTGATGCACATACCATAAGTTTGTACTGAATTGTAATAAGTATTTTTTTAAGATGATTATCAATTTTCTGATCTCTTATTAAACCAATATAAGATATAAGCTCATCAACAGTTCCATAAGCTTCGATTCGGTCATGATATTTCGGAACACGTGTACCTCCGATTAATGAGGTTTGTCCTTTATCTCCCTGTTTAGTATATATTTTAAATTCTTTGCTCATATATTAAAATTTTTTTCTTTCAGGATTTATTTCATCCGATTCAATTTTACCATCTTTCAATCGAATAATCCTGTCTGCATATTTTGCAATGTATTCTTCATGTGTTACAACAATAACTGTGTTCCCTTGTTCATGAATATCATAAAACAATTTCATGATTTCTATGGAAGTTTTCGAGTCCAGGTTTCCTGTAGGTTCGTCAGCGAGAATAATCGAAGGCTTATTTACCAATGCTCTTGCCAGAGCTACACGCTGGCGTTGTCCACCCGATAATTCGTTGGGTTTATGAGTCATCCTGTCAGCCAGATCAACTTGTTGAAGAACCGATTCCCCACGTTCTTTTCTTACAGATTTGGAAATCCCGGAATAAATTAACGGAAGCATTACATTTTCAAGAGCAGAATATCTCGGCATCAGATTAAATGTTTGAAATACAAAACCTATCTCTTTATTCCTCACCTCTGCAAGTTCATTATCAGTCATCTGACTCACGTTTGTGCCGTTCAGAAAATAATTTCCACTGCTCGGAGTGTCAAGACAACCCACAATATTCATTAATGTAGATTTCCCTGAACCTGATGGCCCCATTATTGCTACATATTCATTTGAAAAAATCTCAAGATTTATTGACCTCAATGCTCTGACAATCTGAGTCCCCATTACATAATTTCTGGATATTTTTTCAAATTTGATTATTGTTTTCATACATATTTATCGGATTGCGAAATTAATGGGTTTATTAGTTTTTTCACAATA